>JAOFKK010000023.1 GCA_028040005.1 Rickettsiales bacterium | reverse complement strand
ACCCTCATATGATTTTGATGATAATTATATAGCAAAAAAGACAAAGGCAGCACCATTAGATAGATATGCAAAAATGGAAGATATTTTTACCACAGCAAAGTTTTTTATTGAAAATGATTTTTTAACTGGTCAAGTTATATATGTTGATGGCGGAGAAAATCTTGTAAATTTAGCAAATGAATGATTAATAATATAACGCAATTTGAAATAAATAATCTAAAAATAGATACAATAATTGGCATTCATAGTCATGAAAGAATGCAAACACAAGAAATTATATTAGATTTAATAATTTATTTTGATTCTACAAATGCTATTGAAAGTGATCATATTAATGATGTAGTAGATTATTATGATTTAAGTTCCAATTTAGTCAAATTTGTCTCACAAAGTGAGTTTGACCTAATCGAAACATTATCATATAAAATATTGGAAATGATATCAAAAGATGATAGAATACAAAAAGCAATCTTAACCATTACCAAGCCAAAAGCATTAGAAGATTTTGGCGCAATAGTTAAGGTGACCAATGAATATAATATTTAATGAAAAAAGAATTAATATTAGCAATCCCAAAAGGTAGAATATTAAAAGATTTATCAAAGATTTTAATCAAAACTAATTTAAAAATAGAGGATGATTTTTTTGACGACTCTTCTAGAAAATTACTTTTTTCCACCAATATTGACTATCTTAAGGTTATAAAAATAAGAAGTTTTGATATAGCAAATTTTGTTCGCCTAGGGGCAGCAGATATTGCAATTTGCGGTTATGATGTATTGGAGGAATTTTCTTCAAATAAAATTTACCCCTTATTAAATCTAAATATTGGCAAATGTCGCCTATCAATTGCAACTGACGATCTGAATAAAAAAAATTTTTATAATAAAAGTCATGTTAAAATTGCTACCAAATATATTAATATTGCTACTAAATATTTTTCTCAATTAGGCATTCAATCTGAAGCAATTAAATTAAATGGCGCAATGGAGTTGGCACCAAGATTAAATTTGTCAGATTATATTGTAGATTTGGTTGATAGTGGTAAAACATTAAGGGAAAATAACCTAATAGAAATAGAAAAAATAATGGATGTTAGTTCCTATTTAATATCTAACATTAATTCTTTTACAGTAAAAAAATCACAAATTAACAATGTGATGAATATATTACACGATATTTAATGTTTAATTTTTTTATAAAATTACTATTTTCAACATTGATTATTTTTTTATTATCTTCTTGTGATCCATCCGAAGATAATATCAGTGTTTCTTTAACAGAATTACAAAAATTTGACTCTGCTGATAAGGGTATAAGATTTCCATATTATGGAGGTGCCAATGATGTAGGGGACTTTAATAATGACGATGAAAGTGAAGATGATGATAAAAATATAACAGAAAATGATGCAGTATTAAATTCTGGTGATGATGATGTAAGATGGGGTCGCAAAGGAACTAACTGGCATCATGCCTGCGCTTCTGAATCAATTCAATATTCCCTCGGGGGTAAAGTAATATCTGCAATCCCATATCAAATAAAAGCTGCAGATTATTTAGTACAATTAGTTGTCGGCACTTCCATCATAGCATGGCTTGAAAGCGTTATAACTTCCCAAGATGGCTTTTCTGACTATGAATTTAATTTAATGAATCCATCATGCTCTGCTCTTGCTGTCGCACAAGGGGCGGCATTATTTGCAGCAAAAACCGCAGTTAGTTTTGCCTGTAAAAATTCCCCAGCCTATGACCAAAAGAAAGGTGCATCTAGTATGTTGAAAAGAGCAAAAGACTGGGCTAAGAGTAGTGCCTTATGGTCCATAGGACTTCAAGATGCTGTTGATGCTATAAAATTTTTTTCCTATTGCAAAGCGGCGACTGCTCAAGCAACTATATCTACCAATATAGCAATATTTATCTGCACCAGCTCACCTACAGGAGTGCAGTGCGCTTCTCAAACATCTCAAGCAACTAGGGATGGTATTAGTGCAGGTGCATGCTGCAGCGCTACTACAGCATATATGGCAATATTAACAGCCACCATGGTAACATTAGAATTAAAATATTTAGCAGCCAATACACACCAAAAGAAAGTTGCTGTTTGTGGTCATGATTGGTATGGATGGAGGGTAATGACAATAGCCCAAGATAATGATAGAGAAATTAAAATTGAAAAAAGAGGAGCTTACCATTCAAATCTAGATCAACCATCAAAATATAATGAGGGCGACAATAGCAAATTTAACCATACATTCTATTCCTATAAAAAGGCCTTATTAGATATGTATTATAGCGGTAGATTAAACAGAGATATTGCAAATCAACAATATCGAGAATTATTATTTGGAGGAAGAGAGATTGCAGATCCAACACCAAAAAGTGATGGAGGATGCGTAATGCCCGAAATTTCAGATAATATATTAGAAACATTATATGGCTATAAAAAAGATGATATAGGCTATGGGAAAAAACATCCTGCAGGATATTCAGGAAATAGTAATGAATTTAGGCAAAGATATTATTTTAAAGGCTCAAATGCTGAGCCCAATTTTGCCTGTGAAAGATTTCAAATCAATGATGATATTACAAACAAAATACCAAATATCATGGAAGAAGATATAGATAAATTTCGTGAAGCTTATAATTGCTGCATCAACCGTAGTAAAAGCATGATTTGCTTAGAATATTTACATGATTATAATGGTAGAATTGATGACAATGTATATACAGGATTAGTCCAGCCATATATATATCATGACAAGATCGATAATAGGCATGAAGTATATATTCATAATGATAGTGCTATTGACAATAACGATTCATCACATAATGCTGCCTTAGAAGCAAATAGCCCTATGAGAAAAAATATTGATTTTTGCGAGGTAGGATCTTTTCAATGTTCTTTACCCTCAATAATGGGTGATTCAATTAATATTCCCGTTGCTTATGAGGCCTATCAACACCCGCTAGATGATAAATATATTTGCGCCAGAAGCTACTCTGTTTGTCCCTATAATTTTACCGTTGGTAATGGCACATTTATAACAGGTACAGATATTAATCATCAAAATGAAAATAGACCTTTATTAAGTTTTTTAAGCAACCTTGGAATATCAATTGCATCAGACATTAGAAGAGAACGAAATTCAGATGGTTATTCAGATTGTCAATATATGAATCATTGTGTTATTGTGCCTGGAGATAAGGAGGATATAGAATATGGTTTATCTCATGATGGCAATGATTATTTTATATCTTCAGCATGCACCAATGGCAGAGGAGATTCTCAAAATTATAATTTTAATAATAATTTATTAACAAGAAAAATGGAAACCAAATCCATTACAGCCAGCTTGGCGCAATGTCTTGTAGAAACATTTAATAATTTACTAACCAATAAATACGGCTCTGACGCTGAAGATGGATCTTACACAGAAGGTGAAATTAGAAATTTACCATCATTTTTTGATGTATTTCAAAGTAAATTACAAGATATATTAAAAATCTTATTGATATGCGCCGTAACCTTAATGGGCTACAGAATATTACTAGTAGGAGGGGTGCAAAAAAAAGAATTAATGCCATTTATTATAAAAATAGCTTTTGTCATGTATTTTGTCTCTGGCAGTGCTTGGAAAACAATCTTTACTGATGGCGTAATATCTATTGCAACAGGAATATCAACAGAATTAATTACAATAGATGGTGATGATATTGATATTTACCCTAATGCAGAAGATTTTAAATCTCTGAGGAACGTAATTTATAATAATGGTTATTATCATGCAAATATAGAAGTAATTGATATTAACACTACAAATATAGAAGGATTTGATAAGGCAGAAAATGACAAATTATTTATAATAAAAGATAAGCCCCAAAATGGTTATTACTTTCGACAAAATAACGCTATTCATAATATTTCTAACAATAATATATGTAAATTCCCAAAATATGATGAAAATCCAGATCAATATAATGTAAACTCCTATCCTGAAGGTAAGGAATATCTTAAGATATTTGATACACTTGATTGCATGATATCTTACGCTCTTGGAATTAGCGTCTTATCTAGTGGCAATTCTTTTATTTCAGCAGTCACTATGTCATTTATGAATGGCTTTATTGGCATGTCTTTTGCCCTTGCATCCTTATTCTTTGCTATATCGCTATTGGCAATTACCATTAAAATTATGTCTATTTTTATCTTATGCGTAATTTATATATCAATATTAATTTATGTTTCTCCAATTACCATCACCTGTATTTTATTCAATAAAACCAAACAAATTACTGAATCATGGTTCTCATCAATGATAAGTTATTCTGCTCAGCCTATATTCATATTTATGTTTGCTGGATTTTTTATAAGCATATTTAATGCAATAATTATAAAGGATGAAATAAGATTTGAACATCAAATATCAAAAAAAAGTCCAACTGAAATAAGGTCGGAATCTATTATTGATAAAAATAGCAGAATTCCGCTTATAAATTGTCAGGATTGGTCATTTGACGATAATAATGATGGCATTATAGATGGTAATGAAGAAAGATACCCTAGCTATAATAGTGTTTATTGCTATTTTAATCAATTATATAACCCTGGAGATGAGAAATCTGAGTCTTTACTTCCAGGACTCAATGTTTTAGGAATGCATTTTTACAAAGTAGGAGAAATAATAGGTGGCGTTGGGGTCGTTGCCAGCGGCGCGCAATCAAATAGTAAATTTGCCAATATGTTGCAAATGGCAGTTATTTTGTATATTTTAAACTTTCTTTCCACAACAATCGCCAATCTTGTTGGTGTAATAATTAACCCAGGAGGTCTTTCTGACATGAGAGGTGGATCATCTGGTGGTATTGGTAGCGTAAAAGCACTATTCAACAAAACCTCATCCTATGCTAAAACTGGAAAGCAAATAACAGGAGGTTTAGCCAGAAGACATGGAGAGCAACTATATAACAAGGCAAACAAAAAGATCGACGGCATCACAAAAGATCCAAAAAAAAAGAACGATTCTAAGGGTAGCGATGGTGGTGGAAGTTTTTAAAAAGGGGTTATTTTATCTATTTTTAAAATACCAATATTAACATTAGTAATTAAAACTTCATCAGCCAAAATTAAATCCTCAATTTCTGCCCTTACTTCAATTACCTTATTATTTTTGATAAATTCAGATCTTGTTACCCCGTCTACAATACCCGTTGATAGATCTGGAGTATAGAATATATTATCTTTTTTCCAAAAAATATTTGCAGATGAGGTTTCAGCAATCTCATCCTTCTCATTAAGCAATATCATATCAAATAACTCCGCCTCTTCAGCCTCAATTTTCGCCATAATTGAAATTAAATTATTAGAAATTTTGCCATTAATAGGCAAAAAATCCGATGATAATCTCTTATATTTACTAATTCCTAAAATAACATTATCATAATTTTTTGAAATAAATTTCATATTTTCAACAATAATTAGCGCTTCAGATTGATTAATTGGTAAATATCCTTTACTACCAAGGCCACGACTTATAGAAATTCTTAGAAAACCATTTTTTAATTTATTCTTTTTAATTAATTGATAAGATATTTGTTCTAAATAAGATATATCTGCTTTAATTTTTAATTCCGATAGGCTATTTTTTAATCTTTTTAAATGTAAATCAAAATTTATGATATTGTGATTGGCAATTTTACAAGTTTCAAATACGCCATCACCAAATCTAATAAGCCTTTGTTCTGCCGATATTAAACCAAATTTTTTGTTCAATATCTTATTATTAATAGCTAAATATTTCATGAATATATGATAATTAATTATGAGATTTAAGTTTTTTACTATATTATTTAAATTATTTATAATTGCATCTATTTGGTTAGGAGGGGCTATTGCTATATATTTATTTTATAAATATCACAATTTACCCAATATTGACGATATTAATCTTACCACAAAAGATAAAATACTTCAAATTAATTATTCTGATGGCTCTAAAATTAAGACAATTGGCGATATATATTCCAATCAAGTAACTTTTAATCAATTTCCAGACCATCTTTTAGATGCCCTAATTGCCACAGAAGATCGCAACTTCTTTTCTCATCATGGTTTTGATCTTAAGGCTATCATTAGAGCCTTCTTTGTGAATTATAATTCTGGCAAAATAAAGCAAGGTGCAAGCACTATTACACAACAATTAGCTCGTGTATTATTTTTAAATAATAAAAAAACTTATAGCCGCAAAATAAATGAAATTCTATTAGCTTATAAATTAGAGCAAATATTTAACAAAGAACAAATATTAACATTATATTTTAATCATGTTTATTTTGGATCTGGCAATTATGGCATTAAGGATGCGGCTAAATTTTATTTCAATAAAAAAGTAAAAGATCTTAACCTTAATGAATCCGCAATATTAGTTGGTATTTTAAAAGCACCCTCCAAACTATCTCCAAATAATAATAAGAAACTGGCCAACCAAAGAGCTGACATCGTATTACAAAATATGATTCACAATGGCAATATTGGACTTGATTCAATAAAATATTTTGATGATAAAATAAATTATCAGAAGGATAATTTACAGGAACTTTATTTTGCCGATTATGTTGCAGCAAATTACCAAAATTTTCTTAATAAAAAAGAAACAAGAAAGAAATTCTTTAAAATTCAAACAACCTTAGATAAAAGATTACAAAATTTAACAGAATTATCTATATCTAAATTATATAAAAAATATCCACAAAGATTACAAAATAGTCAAATTGCCACTATCACCATGTCTTATGATGGTAAAATATTGTCAATGATTGGGGGTAAAAATTATCAGCAAAGTCAATATAATCGCGCGACACAATCCAAAAGGCAGATAGGATCAATTGCCAAAACATTTATTTATTTAACAGCTTTTCAAAATGGTTTTACACCTTTTGATAATTTTGAGGATAAAAAAATTACTATTTCTGGATGGTCGCCAAAAAATTATAATAATAAATATTATGGCAATGTTACTTTGATAGAATCATTTGCCAAATCACTTAATTCTGTTGCCATACAATTAGCTCAAAAAGTAAATATAGAAAAAATAATAGATAATATGAAAATAATGAATATAGAGTCAAAAATTAATCAAGATCTAACAATTGCCTTAGGAACGAGTCAATTAACATTATTAGAACTAGTTACATCTTTTGCAATAATAGCCAATGGTGGTAATTATATCATTCCATCCTTTATTAAGAGAATTGAATCTGGATCAGGAAATAATATTTATCAAAGAAAATATTCAAATATAGGAAAAATTTATAATCAGAAAGAAATTAACATGATAAAGCTTTTATTAAGATCGGTAATTACTGATGGAACAGGAAATAAAGCTAATATTGCTGATGATATTTATGGCAAAACAGGAACGAGTCAAAATTTTAGAGATGCATATTTTATTGGCTTTAATTCAAATTATGTTATAGCTATTTGGATTGGAAATGATAACAATAAATCAACAAATCAAATTACAGGCGGAATGTTACCTGCAATTTTATTTAAAGATTTAATCACTTCATTTCAAAAATAAATAATCCTAAAAATTATATATAAAATTAAAACCAAAAATAAACCACTCTAACTATACAAAAATCTTCTAATTGCTATTTTCTACCAAATACTCCAAAATGATAATGACTATCAATTATCAATTACTTCTAAACCCTTATTGCATCAGGGCTTATAACTTACAAAAATTAAAAAAATATTCTTAAAAAAAGATTGTTTTTTTTCTAGACTATTAAAAAAATGATATTAAATTTACTGATGTTTTGCGCAAACTTGGTTTATTTATATTAATTTAATTTTAAGAAAATGATATTTGCACCCTTAGCATTTCTTCTTGGCTTAGCAGTTGTTACTACTTTTGTATAAACTAAAAGAATCAAGGGGCTTATTATATTAATAATAGGCCCTTTATAGCTATATTAAACTAGTTATAAGATAATTTCTTTGCTTTTTATTTTTCATTTTATATTGTTCCTATATAATTATACCATTTCCCAACTTTAAAACATTACAATAATTGCATATAGCATGTATCGAAGAGAAAAATCAATTTCTTTTTTTGAGTTCTGGCCAACATGGCTGATTTACTTGCCAGTTATTTTGCAATGGGTAATTTTCTCCCTATATTATCGATCTTTTACTTTACCATTATTGGCCAATCCATCTCTTACATTATCTGGCATGGTAGGCGTTGCTAAAAGTGAATTACTAATTCAGGCAAAAAATAATTGTCAAAACACTATATTATCTTGGATTTCACATATTACAAATAATCAAAATTCTATAATTCAAGCAGGAGAGGTAATTGAAAAAGCAAAAAATAGCGATATTGATCTACCCTTTATATGCAAACCTGATATTGGATGCAGAGGTTCGGGCGTTAAATTTGTTAAAACATTAAAAGATCTTAGCGCTATTATAAATTCCTACCCCATTGGAACATCATTATTATGTCAAAAATTAGCATCACATAAATCGGAAGCGGGTATTTTTTATGTAAAAGACCCAAAAACTCAAAAATGCAATATAATATCTTTAGCATTTAAAAATATTCCACAAATTACCGGCAATGGTATTAATAGTTTAGGTCAATTAATAGAAAATGACAAAAGAGCATCTCTAATAAAAAATATTTATTATAAAAAGCACAAAGAAGATTGGGGGTTAATTCCTAAAAAAGGAGAAGTAATTGATTTATTATTTGCCGCATCTCACAGTAAAGGAGCTATCTTTCTTAATGCCCAAAAATACATAACGCCAAAATTAACAGAATCAATATGCCATATTATGTCCGACCTTCCTGATTTTTATTATGGTCGATTAGACGTGAAATATCGCGATCTTGATAATTTACAAAAGGGTAAAGATCTAGAAATAATTGAAATTAATGGGGCCTCTTCTGAATCTGCTCACATTTGGGATAAAAATACTAAATTTTTAGAAGCAATTTCAACTCTTTTATATCAATATAGAATATTATTTAAAATTGGATCATATCATAGAAAAAATGGTAAAAAACCGCCATCATTATTAAAATTATTAAAACATTGGAGATTGGAAGAGAATTTAAAAAAATATTACCCCATAACTGATTAATAATGAACAACCCTCTTGCTTTAGATAATATCAGGCCAAAAATTTTAAGAAATGGTTTTAAAAAATCATTTAAGCTTAATATTTTAGAACAATATTATGAAGATTGGTTGCAACAAAATATCCCGCATTCTGATAAAATAGCATCTATTTTTATTGATTATGTTTTACAAAGATTAAATATTGATTTTAAAATCTATAATAAATCAAATTTAAATTCTATTCCTCAAAATAAAGCATTAATAATTGTCTCCAATCACCCTTTGGGAGGATTGGAGGGTATGATTCTTTCAAAAATATTATTACAAATTCGGCCTGATTTAAAAGTTTTGGCTAATAAGATACTATTAAAATTTCCTGAATTTTCTGATCTTTTCATTCCCGTTGATATTTTAAATAAAAATAAAGAATTAGAAAATAGTCGAGGAATTTTAAAAGCTGCCAAACATCTTAAAAATAATGGTTCTTTACTAATCTTTCCATCTGGAATGGTGTCAACAATCAAACTACCCTCTTTGCAAATTACAGATCCCTCATGGAATAAACAAATATCTAGATTGGCAGAAAAATATAATGCCAATATATTACCAATTAATATCGATGCTCAAAATAATTTAGGCTTTTATTTGTCAGAATATATTCATAAAAAATTTAGAACCGCTCTTTTGCCAAGAGCTATGTTATCAAAAAAAGGAGAAGAAATTAATATTCATATTGGCAAATTAATTATCAATCAAGAATTATCCTTTTTTAAAGAAGATACAAAATCAATATCTTATCTTAATTTATGCAGTAAATTAGCAAAAAATAATGATAATATTGATGATGATAATTCATATATTTTAGAGCCAATTAAGACCGATATAAGCAAAAATTTATTATTACAACAAATTAACAAAATATTAGATTATAAAATTATAGAATCAGGGGATTTTGAGCTATATTGCGCGCCTTACAATAAAATGGGATGTTTAATGCAGCAATTAGCTATAGAAAGAGAAAAAACCTTTAGAGAATCTGGCGAAGGTAGTGGTAAATCATTAGATCTTGATCAATTTGATCAATTTAATGATCATTTATTCTTGTGGCATAAAAAACTACACAAAATTGCCGGATCTTACCGAATAGCAAAAACAGATGTAATTACCAAAGAAAGAGGAATAAAATATTTATATAGTAATTCTTTATTTGATTATCATAAATCTTTTTTAAAAAAAATTGGTAAAGCGATCGAGGTGGGCAGATCCTTCATTATTAAAGATTTTCAAAAAAATCCTAAAACATTGGACCTTCTATGGAAAGGTTTAGGTTGTTACATAAATTATAATCCAGATTATCATATTATTATTGGATCTGTCAGTATTTCACCTAAATATCCCAAAGTAACTACTTCGCTTTTAATAGATAATCTGCTAACAAATTATGGCGTAAATAATAATATAAAATCCAGCATTAAATCTAGATATCCATTCTACTATAATCACAAAATATGGGATAAATCACAAATATTAGAATTTTCGAATATAGCCTATACCAATAAATTAATAAATTACATCAATCAAGGTCAATCAATGCCGATTTTAATTCGCCATTATTTGTCATTAGGAGCAAAATTTATAGATTTTTCTGTAAATCCAAACTTCAATAATTCTCCCGCTGGTTTAATTTTAGTAGATTTAAAGCAAACACCCAAAAAATATCTCAAAAGATATCTAATAAAGAATAAATTAATAATATGAATTTTTTAAAAGAATCTTTGTCAGATTCATTACAACAAATAGAAATTATTTTAGATATAGTTGATGATTTAGACCCTAAAATCAGAGAAAAATTCTATGTAAAACAAAAAATAGGACAGCATTTGCGCCATATTTTTGATCATTTAATTATTTTATATGACGGAATGGATTTAAATATCTTAGATTACAATAAGAGAAATCGTCATAATATAATTGAAACAGACCCCAAATTAGCAAGAAAGAAATTAAATGAATTATATAATTCTTTAAAAATTATGCCAATCACCGATCGGGATATAAATATTATTTCTGAGATTTCTGTTGATAACAAAATTAATCTTCAAATTAAATCAAATCTTAAAAGAGAAATATTATATATTATTAATCACACGATTCACCATCTTGCCCATATTAAAATTATTGCGCAATTTATGGATATAAAATTACCAGAAAAAATTGGTCTAGCACCTGCAACCTCTAGCTATAACAGGCTATGTGCACATTAACTATTTTTCCATCCAAAGAAGGCTTAATTATTACCATGAATCGTGATGAGAATCGTAATCGTGGTGAAGGTGCCGATCTAATAGAAGATAAAAACAGAATTTACCCCTATGACACAAAAAGCAAAGGAACATGGTTTGGTATCAGTAAAAATAACTTTGCAATTGCGCTACTTAATCGCTATCAGGATAATATAAAAAATACCACCCTTTCTAGAGGAAGATTTATTCCGCAATTATTATTAGAACAAAACATAAAATCTATTTTAAATAAATTTAAGCAAATACATGACATAAATGACAATCCCCTTGACTTATTTATTATTTTTATGGATAAAATTATTAATATTAAATGGGATGGCAATGTTTTAAACCAAATAGAATATAAAACATATTCTCCATTATTTTTTACCTCTTCATCGGAAAGATTTAAAGAGGTTTTTGAATTTCGGCGACAATCTTTTGAAAAATTTATAAAAAAAAATAATAAAATAGATTCAGATTTAATTTTAAATGATTTACATTTATATAAAGAATCTAGTGATAAAAAATCTGCAATTTTAATGTCCCGCAAATTAACTCACACCAAGAGTATTTGCCAATTTATTTTAAATAATGATAAAAAAAATATCCTTTCAAGATTTAATCAGTGCCAATCAAATTAGCAAAAATGATATTGATCTTATTTTTGACTTAGCAAGAAATTATCAACAAGATCTAGAGCGCAATAAAATAAAAAAATATTCTGATTTAGAAGGTGTTATTTTGGCCACCCTGTTTTTTGAACCAAGTAGTAGAACAAGATTTTCTTTTGAAGGCGCCATGATGCGCTTAGGTGGTAATTTAATTTCTTTAGAAAATGGCCTCTCATCTGCCGCCAAAAAAGGTGAATCTCTTTCTGATATGGGTCGTATCATTGGCAATTATGCTGACTTAGTTATTATTCGTCATTCTCAAAATGATAGCGCTTTGGAATTTTCTCGCAATTGTCAAATTCCAGTAATTAATGGCGGTGACGGATCTAATGAGCATCCAACGCAATCATTAACTGACCTTTTTACCATTAAGCAAGATAAAGGTCGTTTAGATAACTTAAAAATTGGATTTGTTGGTGATTTAAAATATGGCAGAACAATATATTCTTTGGTCAAATTACTAAATCTTTATCCTAATAATAAATTTTATCTTATTTCACATAAATTATCACAAATTTCATCAAAAAGAAGAAAAGCAATTGAAAAAATTAATGGCGAAATTATTGAAACAGAAGATCTTAATAATACAATTAAAGATTTAGATATTTTATATGTTACAAGAATCCAAAAAGAAAGATTTGAAGATGAACAAGAATATCAAATTGTTAAGGATAAATATCAAATCAGTAAACAACTTTTAGAAAAAGGTAAAAATGACCTATCAATCATGCATCCATTACCCAGAGTGGATGAAATTGATATTGAAGTTGACTCATTCCCTCAAGCAAAATATTTTACCCAAGCACAAAATTCACTTTTTATTAGGATGGCATTATTAAAATTACTGACTGATAAAAAATATAGATAATAATACCATAAGATAACTTTTGGTATTAAATTGAGACCTTTGC
>JAOFKK010000022.1 GCA_028040005.1 Rickettsiales bacterium | reverse complement strand
TTCGCCAAAAATTGTTGAGGCTATTGTGAATGGAACAGCTCCAAGAGATTTAAGATTGCAGGATATTTTTGCTAAAAAAGCACCAGAGATTTGGCAAGAACAAGAGGAAATGTGGGGCTTTTAATCTTTTACCCAATGGGCTGGTTCAGTTTCAAAATTCCAAATTTCCTTAAAGAATGACATTTTTGACAGATCTTTTTTTATAGCATATTTTTTATCAATAGTTCCAATTACATCATAATCACTGCCGATTAAATCAGGTCTATTTACTTCTTCCATTGAGTAACATAGCAAGGTTTCTATCTCGCTTTTCTTAGCTATAATTAATTCACATTTGGGGCAAAATTTGCACTTCTTGCCAAGTGTCAGTGGATTTTGTGGTTTAATTACAATTACTAAAACAAATTTTCTTATACTGGTTTTATTGTTGCATTGTGGACATCTGGTAAATCCTTGATAATCATCTGGGTTTAAAAAGAAGAAATATTTATCTTTTTTAGAATCTGGATCTTTATCTGTTTTAACCATAATTATTTGTCCAAAAATTATAAATTAGCTTCTGTGAAAATATCATAAACTTCATCATATCCCCAGCCAAAATTTCTTGAATCATCTGCTATTATTTTAATTCGCCCATAAAATGCATCTTTATGTTCTGGGTGTTTTTTGATTAATTTAACTATATCATCAAATACTGAAATCAGGCTATTGTAAAATGGCTCGTCTATATCGCCGTATTCACTGGTAAATTTATGGCCACATTCAACATAAAACATCATTAATTCAATTGTGCCAAATAAATCTTTTGTTGATTTCTTGTAATCACTAATAGCTTTTTTGCCATTTTTTAGTGACACATCTTGTCCTCTTGTGATGTCAGGAAATAGGAATCTTTCTATTATTTTTTTGTAAGGTTGGATAGTATCGATGGTAGAAGTTAAGAATCTCGCCTCCAAGAAAGATTTGTTTTGACTGCTAAGATTATAAAGATCGCTTATTATTTCTAGAAATTGAGATGATGAATAATCCTTGATTTCTGATTTAATTTTGCCCCAATGTTTTTTTGTCATATTGCTCTAGAATTGTTTAAAATCTAAAAAAATAATATTAGATCATTTTTATAAGATTGGAATAAAAGGGTTAAAAAAAGTTCGAAACAAAATACGCCACCCAACCATTTCTCGAACTAAAGCAACCCTTGATTTTGCTGAAAGCCAAATGGGGGTTGGTTAAATACCAGTTGTAAATAAACCAAGTTCGAACTTTTTAACCGCTATGTGGTCACAAAAGTTTGTTATTTTTTCACGAAGCCAGCAAAAATAGGGTTGTTTTAAATCTCCTTAACCAACTGGTAGGGGAGAGAAGGAGAGAATTTGGGTAAAAAATGAGCAAATTTTTGAGAATTTGGAGAGGATTTCAACAACTGGTATGGGCAAATGAAAAGCCTTGAGAGTCCGCTATTACTGGGGCTAGAGGCTATTAATGAAACTAGAAATTAACCCAATTTTGAAGGGTTAGAGAATAGATGAATGGCTCAGTGTGCGAGTCCTTTTACTAACTTTTTCCACAGGGTTCGAATCCTTGTTTTATAAGACTTTACCAGTTGGCTTTCTATTTAGAGATTTTCCAACCGAACGAGCGGTAATTACTTTTTACGAAAAATCTATTCCTAATTTTTAGGATTAAACTCAACCAAAATTCTACTTCCTTCACCCTCAAATCTAATACCCTCATTTTCAAGAACAGTGGTAACCGTCCAGTAAACAAGCCCTATCATTCTCAACCAAATATCATAAGCTCTAATTTTTAATAATACTAAAAACAACGAGCAACAATCATGATATCAAAACCCCAAACAAAAAGAATATCCTCTACCCCAAGGCCTCAAACCAAAAGAACATCTTCAAAACTAAAATCACAAATCCTAGCAGAAATATTATCACCAAATGCTTCAATTCCAATTATAGCCAAACAATATAATATTTCATCAACCACACTTTACGGTTGGCGAAGTAATCATATTAAGAAAAACATTAGTGGTAATAATGCTAACAATAATCAAGAAATTCCTAAAAGTAACAATAATTTTATAGAATTACTCACGGAAAAAGAGCTGGCTGTTAAGTCAACTCAGGTTAATCCTGATACGATAGCTGATGAATCAACTAAATCAAAATCTTTATCAGAAATATCCCTAATTTTTAACAAAAATATTTCTTTATCCCTAAAAGGAAATATTAGCCCCTTAGCTTTAGCAAAAATATTAGATATTTTCACCCAAGAAGAATCATGCTAAACTTAGGAACTGACATTAGAATATATCTCTCCTCTGGAATAACTGACATGAGAAAGGGAATCAATGGTCTATCAATATTGGCTAGTTCAATAATATCAGATAATAGAATATCAACAGGAGCTATGTTTGTCTTCCGTGGCAGATCAGCCGATAGAATAAAAATCCTTTGGTGGGATGGTCAAGGATTTTGTTTATTCTATAAAGTTTTAGATAAGGGCAAATTCACTTGGCCTAGATCTAATATCAATAGCAGCAATGTAAGAGTAACTAAAGCTCAATTATCAATGCTTATAGAAGGCATCGACTGGAGAAATCCAACTTGGTCACAACCTCCGCAATATATGGCTTAGAGCTATAAATATATTTGATATTTATAGGCAATAAACCCTTGATATTAAAGGCTTTATTACTAGAATCATCTTATGATTTTAGACCTTAAAAACCTACCAAGCAATACTAAGCTATTGCATCAGATTATTGCTGATTTATCAACTGAGGTTGTTACTTTATCAACAGAAAACTCATCCCTAAAAGAAAAGCTCAACTCATTAAAAAACCAGTTAGCTTTACTAAAGAGGCAGAAATTTGACAATTCATCAGAAAAGCTAACCGCACTAACTCTAAAAGATAAGTTAGCCCAAGAAAAGCTAGAAAAAGAAATAGCCAACTTAGAACTACAAGTAGAAGAGGAAGAAGAAAAAACTAGCAATAAAATAATTGATGATCTGATAGAAAAATCTGAATCAGGCGATGGCAATAATAATAAAGAAGAATTCAAAAACAAACCCAAACGCCTTCCTCTCCCAGCTCATCTTCCTAGAGAAGAAAAGATAATAAACCCTAAACCAATATGCCCAGGATGTGGTAAAGATGAATTCCATAAAATAGGAGATGATATCTCAGAAACATTAGATTATGTCCCAGCTTCATTTAAAGTAATCAAAACCATTAGACCAAGATGCGCTTGCAATAGCTGTGAAACAATAATACAAGCAGATATCCCTGATAATAAGCCAATAGCTAAAGGTAAGGCTGAAGCTGGATTATTAGCTCATATCATAGTCCAGAAATATTGTAATCATCTGCCTTATTACCGTCAGAGTGAGATCTATCATAGAGATGAGAATATAGATCTTTCTAGATCAACTATGGCTAGCTGGGGTGGGCAATGTGCTAGATTACTGGATATTATAGTAGATAAAATAAAGGCAGAGATATTTCTTAATTCTACTCACATCCATGGGGATGATACTATTATTAAAGTATTAGCTCCAGAACTTAATAAAACCAAAACAGGCAGATTATGGGCTTATGCTAGAAATGGAAAGAATCACAATAGTAATATTCCTCCTGCCATTTGTTACTTCTATTCCCCAGATCGTAAGGGTATCAGACCACAATATCATTTAGAAGATTTTAAAGGAATATTCCATGCCGATGCTTATGGCGGATATGATAAATTATATGAAGGAAACCAAATCACAGAAGCTGCTTGCTGGGCTCATACCAGAAGAAAATTCTATGAAGTAACAGTAACTAATGATAAAGCTAATATTGCTCATGAGATAATAATGAGAATTGGAGAAGTCTATAAAATAGAAGAGGCTATTAGAGGCAAGCCACCTAATGAGAGATTAGCTATAAGGCAAGAAAAATCACAAGAACTTATTAATAATCTCTTCAAAAGATTAAAAGATCTTAAAAATAAACTCCCAGCTAAAAGCATTACCGCTAAAGCTATAAACTATGCCCTAAATAATAAAGATGCTTTAAAAATATTCCTAACTGACGGCAAAATAGAAATTGATAATAATATTGCTGAAAATGCTATGAGGCCAATTG
The DNA here is from genome assembly GCA_028040005.1 of Rickettsiales bacterium. GTDB lineage: Bacteria > Pseudomonadota > Alphaproteobacteria > Rickettsiales > UBA1997 > CAJQHK01. The sequence goes on along the minus strand of JAOFKK010000022.1, from coordinate 9,478 downwards.
CGATTGGACGAAAGAACTGGCTCTTTGCTGGAAGTGACAATGGAGGAAAGACTGCGGCTAATATTTATACCATTACTGAAACTTGTAAGGCTAATAAGGTTAATCCTCAAAAATATCTGAAGAAGGTGCTGGAGGTTATTCAGGGTTATAATAGGAAGAATATTGCGGAGTTGTTGCCTTGGAATTTGAAGCTGGATTAGGTTGTCAAGGGCGGGTTGGCTGGACGGTTACGAACAGTGACAACTTTTTGCATTGTCTCAATCCTTAAATTTCTAGCTCCTCTTTCAAAATCGCCAATCGTTGATTTGGTAATTCCAGCTCTTTTGCACAACTCCTCCTGATTCCAGTCTAGAAGCATTCTGGCAGCTTTGCACTGTTTGTAATTAATTATTATATTCATGCTCTATTAACTTGATAAGTCAGTCTTTTAATATTACTATACAGTTTATTAGTATTGATACTAATATCCTTGGATATGGTTATTGTAGAATAATCATTTAATTTCACAATCTTAAATTTCTCTCAATTATGTTTACAAAAATAGATAAAAATCTGGATAAAGTTAACCAGGTTAAAAGTTTGGCATTTTCAATTGCTCATGAAACTCGGAATCCTCTTGCGGGGATTAAAGGTTGTTGTGAGCTGATGAAAAATAATTTAAATGAATTAATTGAATATATTGATCTTATGCATGACTCGTCTAGTCAAGGACTGGCTATGATTGATATGATTTTAAATAATATTAGAGATGGCAATATTGATCAGAGTAATTTTGTTGATCTGTCAATTTCCGATACAGTCAAAAAGGCAATCAGACAATATGCTTACAAAAATGAGGACGAGAAGGATTTGGTAAGTCTTGATCTTAATGACGATTTCATTTTTAAAGGCGATGAAAATATGATGATTTTTGTTGTTTTTAACCTGCTTAAAAACGCTATTTACTACAAATCAAAAATTGAAATTAGAACCAAATCAACGTCTGATGGCAATTATCTATATTTTAAAGATTATGGTCCTGGAATTGAAAAGGATAAATTGTCACTAATTTTTGAAAGTTTCTTCACCTCTGGTAAAAAAGAAGGGACTGGCTTGGGATTGCCATTTTGCAAGAGAATAATGACGGCTTTTAATGGTGGTATTATTTGCAAGTCAGAGATTGGTAAGTGGACAGAATTTGAGATGAAATTTCCAAACTAGATAATTTATCTGAAACAAGTTGACTTCAACTCTCTTCAGAGCGTTCATGGGAAGTAAGGCATAGCCTTGCTTATTAACCATTTTTGGTATCACCATGACCGATAAAATTAATCTTCAAAAACAGCTCGAATTATTCAAATCCCAAATGAAAGAGGTGAATGAATCTCTCTATAAATTTGAGTCTGAATTTGAAAAAGAAAAAGCCAAAATTGAGAAACTAAGACATTCTTTTACTATGATGGTAAAATTGATTAATCATGAACTTATTGAAACAATGGGCAGCACTAATTTCTTAGTATCAAAAATGCGCAAATAAATTAGCAAAGAAAAATTAGAGGTTATTTTGTTGACTTTTATACCCATTAGGGGTATATTTGGTTTAAGTTAATTAATAAACCTTATTCCATTATATAATGTCTGATTGTTGCAATAATAAATACCCAGATCACAGCAAAGAAATATCACGTTTAAATCGTATCTCAGGTCAAATAGAAGGGGTTAAAAGAATGATCGAAGATCGTAGATATTGCCCTGACATCATAACACAACTTAGGGCTATTAGCTCTGCTGCAAAATCATTAGAGGCTAATATTCTTAAATCTCATCTAAAAGCCTGTGTTACTAATGCTTTCAACTCAAAAGATACTAAAGAGCAAGATAAGAAAATTGACGAGCTTCTAACTTTATTCAAACGATTTGATTAGATCTATGAAAATAATTATCACAATCTTCACCATATTTTTCTTTACAAATATTGCTAAAGCAGAGGATTTTGATTCTTATGTTAATAAATTGAAGGAGCATCCAGCAATTGAATCTGTATTAGAAAATAGTAAAAAATATAAAAATCTTGCGAGCTCTGAAATGGGTCTACCTGATCCACAATTAATAGTTGGAGTTGATAATGTTCCTGTATCCGATCCAAGTTTTAATCAATTTTTACCAACAGCAAAAGTTTATGGATTTAGACAGCAAATCCCTAGATACTCTTTGCGTAAAGCAAAATCAAACAAACAGTTGGTTTTGTCTAAAAAACAAAGGCTAATAGCCGATTATTCTCTAAATAGATTAAAGGCTTATTTTATTAGCTCTCTTTATGAATATGACAAAGTAAGAAAACTTGAAGATATCCTAAAAAAACAAATCTCTTATTACAAAGAGTTAGAAAACCACTTAAGAGGCAGGTTAGAATCTGGAAAATCAGTTTATGGTAGATTATCAGAAATTGATGTAGAAAGAACTGAAATAGAGCAAAAGTTAAATAATTTACAAGTAGAAAAAACAGAGATCCAAGAAGAGTTTATAAATTTAGTTGGAGAAATCCCTAATCTTCCATTGCCTAAAATTAAGAATGCAAAATTACCAAATAATATAGAGAATATTTATCCCATTTTAATCAGCAAAAAAGACATTGAATCAGCTCGGCAATCTGTAAAAGCGGCTGAGGCAGGATTTGGGCCAAATTATGGAGTTCAAGCATTGTATAAAGATAGAGAGGCAGGAGCAAATTTTGCTGGTGATGATTGGTTTTCTGTTCAAGCTACTGTCTCTATACCTCTTTGGTATTATTGGAATCAAAAGCCAAAATTGCAGGCAGCAAGCCACGAAAGAAGTCAAGCCGTATATTCATACGATAATATTAAGAGGTCATGGACAAAAAGAATGAGGTCACTGGCAAGTGAGCGTAACTATACCAAAGATAATATATCTCTTTTAGAGGGGCAGAAAAAATCAATGAATAAAATTATATCAGCTGCCAAAAGAAGTTATGAATCAGGAAGCTCTCATTTGGAATCTGTGCTTGATGCTAGAATTGACAAGCTAACCATAGAATCTCATCTAGCAACTTCTTATAGCAAGCACGCTAAATTATCAGCAGAATTTAATAGTCACTTAATAATGGAAAATGAGTATGAGTAAAATAATAACTAACGTAATATTTGTTTTATTTTTAATAAGTAGTCAGGCATTTGCAGAAGGAGAAAAATATACTTGTCCAATGCATCCTCATTATATTGCTACCGAGTCGGGATCATGCCCTATCTGCGGTATGGATCTGGTGTTGTTAGAAGAAGAAACAGATCATAAAATCAATAGCTCTAAGGACAAATCATCCAATAATAGCAAAAAAGCTATTACTATTTCTCCTGAAACAATACAAAATATTGGCGTAAGAACAGAGAAAGCTACAGCTGCCATATTTGGAAATGATGTTAGAAGTTATGGCTTAGTTGCTCCAAATGTTAGAATACAGCATGACATATCAAGCAGGATTGATGGCTGGGTAGAAGAATTAAAAGTAACAGCAGTTGGGGATGAGGTAAAAAAAGATCAATTATTGTTTAGCCTATATAGCCCTGATCTTATATCTGCACAGCAAGATTATATTGCCGCAATATCTTCTGGCCTAAGATCAAGAATTATTTCATCCAAAAAGCGTTTAAAATCACTAGGTGTTCAAGATAGAGCCATAAATCAAATCAAAAAAAGGCGCCAAAAATTACAGAATATACCTTTTTATTCTGATGTTGATGGCGTGGTAAGTAAACTTAATATAAGAAAAGGAACTTATGTTAAATCAGGAATGCAATTAGCTGTAATTCAAGACTATTCAAGCGTATGGATTAATGTTTCAGTTGCTGAAAAGGATTTGGGATTTCTTAAAAAAAATATGAAGACAGAAGTAACCTTTCCTAATATCTCAAATGAAAAAAGAATTGCTCGTATAGATTACATTTATCCAACAATTGATGAAGCAAGTAGAACTGGACAGATCAGATTAATTTTAAATAATGAGGATGGAAAATTACGACCAGGAAGCTATGCCGATGTTAGTTTTGAAACCATATCTGTAAAGCGCCTCTCAGTTCCTTTAGAGGCGGTTTTAAAATCATCAGATGGAGATCATGTTGTGGTAGATTTGGGAAATGGAAGATTTGAGTCCAGACAAGTAAAAACAGGCGTAAGCAATAAAGGAAGAATTCAAATAATGTCAGGACTTAAAGAAGATGAAAATATTGTAGTAAGCAGTCAATTTCTAATAGATTCAGAAAGTTCTTTGCGTGAATCGTTTCGTAAAATGCAAAAAACACAAACTCCATTATCATTGCTTGATGTTAGCAATGATCAAATGGCGATGATAAACCATCTGATAGATAGCGCCATTTATCTACACGAAATAATAATCCAAGATAAGCAGATAAACAAAAAAATGCTTATGCCAGCATTAGAACTAAATGATCATTTAATGCCAAATTTTAGAGGAACCAAATTACAATTTATTTTAGAAGGGGCAGAAAAATCAATCTTACAAGCGCAAAACTCTATTACTAAAAAAGAATTAAGAGAATCTTTGGCAAGTCTAATTACAAGCTTAAAGCCTTGGCTGCTAACTGGTAAACCTGAATATTATAAAGACAAAGGTCTAAAATTATTTATGGATCATGAGAGCGGTAATTTATGGATTCAGTTAGATGAAAAAGGAATTAATCCTTATGGAGATGGGCATGTGATGCCACAAGAATGGCCTGAAAAAGGACAAGATAAAATGCCTGAAATGGATGATAATGCAAATCCAGGAGGAGCTCATGCAGGACACTAATAATGAATCTATGAAACATGATCCAACAAAATCATTTATTGCAAGCGTTATAGAGTGGTCAGTAAATAATAAGCTATTGATAACAGCTTTTATGCTGACTTTGTTAATTGCTGGTATTTTTGCTATTAAAAAAACACCTCTTGATGCAATCCCTGATCTATCAGATACGCAAGTAATTATTAGAACTGATTTTCCTGGTCAATCTCCACAGATTGTTGAAGATTTGGTAACTTATCCACTGTCTACAACAATGCTTGGATTGCCAAAAACAAAGGATGTTAGGGGTTATTCAATGTTTGGCTCATCTTTTGTTTATATAATTTTTGAAGATGATGTTGATCAATATTGGGCAAGAAGCAGAGTAATTGAGGCTTTATCGAAAATTGGTGGCGATTTGCCTGAGAATGCTAAACCACAAATTGGCCCTGATGCAACTGGAGTTGGTTGGATTTATCAATATGCTCTGGTAGATAAAACAGGAAAACATGACCTTGCTTATTTAAGAACATTACAAGATTGGTTTTTAAAATTTGAACTGCAAGCGGTAGATGGAGTATCGGAGGTGGCTTCGGTTGGTGGTTTTGTAAAAGAGTATCAGGTGCTAGTTGATCCAAATCGTTTGCGTGCTTACAATGTCCCTCTGCATAGAATTACTACAGCAGTTAAAGCGGCTAGCAAAGAAGTTGGAGGAAGGGTTATTGAGCAAGGTGAGATGGAGTTAATGATTCGCTCCAAAGGTTACGTTACCAATATAGAGGAATTAAAAAAAGTTGTTGTATATGCTAAAAATGGAACTCCTGTTTTACTTAAAGATGTAGCAAGAATTATTGAAGGTCCAGAGCTTCGTAGAGGTGTGGTTGAATTAAATGGCGAAGGAGAAGTTGTGGGTGGCGTTGTAGTAATGCGTTCTGGAGAAAATGCTTTAAATGTCATAAAGGGAATCAAAAAAAGATTAGAAGAATTAAAAAATGGTTTACCAGAGGGTGTTGAAATTATATCTGTATATGATCGAGCTCCATTAATAGAAGGGGCAGTTAAATATTTAAGTCATAAATTAATAGAAGAAGGAATTGTTGTAGCCCTTATTTGTCTTATATTTCTACTTCACGCAAGATCAGCATTCGTAGCAATTATCACCTTGCCTCTTGGAGTTTTGGCAGCATTTATAGTTATGTCTATGCAAGGCATTACTGCTAACATAATGTCACTCGGAGGTATTGCTATTGCGATTGGGGCAATGGTTGATGCTTCTGTCGTTATGGTAGAAAATGCTCATCGGAAATTATCGAATATGCCAAAAAATAGTTCTCTTGCTGAAAAAAATGCACAAGTGATTTTAGCCGCAAAAGAAGTTGGTCCGGGTTTATTTTTCTCCCTTTTAATTATTACTGTTTCATTTCTGCCAGTTTTTGCGCTAACCGGACAATCATATAGATTATTCTCACCATTAGCATTTACCAAAACCTATGCTATGTTTTTTGCCTCCATCCTTTCTGTCACAGTAGTTCCTGTATTAATGCTTTGGTTAATAAAGGGTAGAATTAGGAGAGAAGATGAAAATCCAGTTAATAAATGGTTTATCAAAATCTATACACCCCTATTAAAAAAGGCCCTAAAGTTTAAATATAGAACCGCCGTAATTGCCACAATTATTCTTCTTAGTATCTCATGGCCACTCATAAAAACAGGAACTGAATTTATGCCTGCTCTTTATGAAGGAGAGCTATTATATATGCCAACCACATTACCTGGAGTTTCAATTACAAAGGCAAAAGAAATTTTATCGCAAACCAATCGTTTAATTAAAAAAACTCCAGAAGTTCATCATGTATTTGGTAAGGTTGGAAGAGCTGATAGCGCAACTGATCCAGCACCAATTTCCATGATTGAAAGTTGGATTAAATTAAAACCAAAAGACCAGTGGCGTAAAGGCATGACAGTAGAAAAACTGGTAAAGGATTTAGATAAAAGAGTTAAATTGCCAGGTCTAGTCAATAGCTGGGGTTATCCAATTAAAATTCGTATGGATATGATTTCAACTGGAATCAGAACTCCAATAGGAATAAAAATTTCAGGAGAAAATTTAAGGGAGATAAGTAAAGTTAGCTTAGATATTGAAGCGGCAATAAAAGAGGTAAAAGGCACAAGATCTGCCTTTGCTGATAGGGTTATTGGTGGTAAATATCTTGAGATCACTCCCAATAGAGATGAGCTAGCGAGAAGAAATATAGATCTACAAATGTTTCAAAATGTTATCTCTACTGCACTTGGTGGTATGAAAATATCAGAATCCATCCAGGGCAGAGAGAGATATAATATCATGCTTAGATATGAAAGAAAATTTAGGGAATCAGCAGAAGATTTAGCTAATATCTTAGTGCCAACACCAATGGGGCAGCATATTCCACTTGGTGAAATTGCCACAATTGAATTTATAGAAGGACCTCCAATGATTAAGTCAGAAAATGCCAGACTTACAGGTTGGGTATTTGTAGATATTGAGGATCGTGATATTGGCTCTTATGTAAATGACGCCAGGGAAGTAATTGAAGATAAGGTTAAATTGCCAGCTGGTTATTCTATTAGTTGGTCTGGTCAATTTGAACAAATGCAGGAAGCTGAAAATAGGATGAAAATAGCAGTTCCTTCAGCAATTCTCATTATATTTGTTTTGCTTATGCTGCACTTTGGCAGACTAGATCGCACCTTAATTATAATGCTTTCACTACCATTTACTATGATTGGTGGTATTTGGGCATTATATTTAGCAAATTATAATTTTTCTGTAGCTGCCTCCGTTGGATTCATTGCTCTTGGAGGAGTGGCTGCTGAAACAATTATAATAATGATAATTTACTTAGATCAGCAATTCAGAAATAACTCACCTAAAACTCTTCAGGACTTAAAAGAATGTATAATAAGTGGAGCAACTCTGAGAATAAGAGCAATTTTAATGACAGATATTACATTATTATTTGGACTGATGCCGATTTTTATTACTGACGGATTAGGTTCTGATGTAATGCGTCGCATAGCATTACCAGTTGTTGGTGGTACTATAACCACAACTATTGCAACATTAATAGTGGTTCCAACAATTTATTATCTATGGGAAGGTAGAAAATATAAGGAAGGAGAAATATCTATAAAAACATTAAAAGGTGAAGCTAAAGATTTTATAAAAAATTTTAAGGGATATTTAAAGAATTATCGTATTAGCAATATTAAACCAATTAAATTTAAGAAATAGAGAAATTATGAAAAAAATATTTTTAGCAATATCACTTGGGATGATAATACAGGTATCTAGTGTTTTAGCATCAAACACAAGTCACAATCATAACACAAGTCACCATGGCATAGAGAAATCTCAGTTACATCATAAAGGAACTGGGATCGTTAATAGCATCAGTAGAATGAATCATGCTGTCAATATAACCCACGATCCAATTCCTTCTCTAAATTGGCCAAAAATGACAATGGTTTTAGATGTGTCTAAAGATATAGATTTAAACTCAATTGAGTTGGGTAAGAAAATTATATTTCATATTGCACTTGGTAAAGATAAAAAATATCGAATTATTAAAATTAAAAACCACCATCAAACAGATAATCATATGAATCACAAAGAAAAACACCATCATGACTAAGATTGAAATAATTCCCAATTTACATCCAATATTTGTTCATTTTACAGTTGCTTTGCTTCTTGTATCGACAGCTTTATTTATAATCAATATTTTCTTAAAAAATAAATCCTATAACAAATTAATTATAAATTCAGCCTATGTAAATTTATGGTTAGGAGTTCTTATTACGATTATAACAGTAGCAATGGGATTTTATGCTTATTATACAGTTGTACATGACACCCTTTCCCATTTTGCTATGACAGATCACCGCAATTGGGCATTGGTGACATTTATAATTTTTATTATTTCTTTCATTTGGTCTATTATTAATTATCGCAATAAAATTCATTGTAATATTTTTTTCATTCTATTTCTTATTATTGCTAGCGGATTTTTATTGGTAACTGCCTATAAAGGAGGTGAAGTAGTTTATAGACATGGAATAGGAGTAAAGTCATTACCAGAAGTTCATGGCGATGGCAGTCATGGAAGTCATTCCCATGGTCAAGAGGAAATCAAGAAAACATTACCTCATCATGACCATAGTAAACATAAGCATTAAAGTGTAATATGGATACAAAACACTCAAGTTGTCATTCAAGCAAAAAGAAATTTGATTATTTTTTATGGGGATCGGTTTTTGTATCTTCCATTCTATATATTGGATTTTGGAAATATTCTGAAAATTTCTCAAATATCGAGTGGTTAACAATTTTATCTAGTTCGGTATTTGAACTAATAAATACTATTTGGTGGGGAGTTTTAATAGGAATTATATTTGTAGCAATTTTATCAAAAGTTCCAAAAGAGTTTGTTATTAGCATACTGGGCGAAAGCAAAGGAATAAAAGGTAAAATCAGAGCTACAATTGGAGGAGTATTATTAGATTTATGCTCACATGGAATTTTGATGGTGGGAAGCCAGCTTTATAAAAGAGGAGCTTCATCTGGTCAAGTAATGGCTTTTTTAATCGCAAGCCCTTGGAATTCGCTATCACTTACAATTATTTTAATTTCCTTAATTGGCGTATTTTGGACTTTATCTT
>JAOFKK010000021.1 GCA_028040005.1 Rickettsiales bacterium | reverse complement strand
TTGTATAATATTAGTTCTTTTGGAGCTAAATCCAGCCGCACAATATGCTAAATAAAATTGCCATTTTTTAAAAAACTTCTCACTATAGCCTAATTTTAAAATTTCTTGTTTTTTATTATTAAAATTATCAAGCCATTGTAATAATGTTTTATTGTAAGAATCGCTAAATTGAAATTCATCAATTACCTGTAAATTATGATCATTAGCTAATTTTTTAAAAATATTAGGAGAAGGTAAAAAGCCACCAGGAAAGATATATTCCCTAATATAGTCTGAAGTTTTAAGATATTTATCATAATATTTATCGTCAATAACAATAGTTTGCACCATTGCTCTGCCATCTTTTTTTAAACATTCTTTAATTTTAGCAAAATAATCATTCCAATAATCCTTTCCGACCGCTTCAAACATTTCAATTGATACAATATTATCAAATTTTTCTTTTTCTAAACGATAATCTTGAATATGAATTTTGGCATTAAGATTTTTATTCTTAATTAAATTATCAGCATATAATTTTTGTTCATTAGATAATGTTAAACCCTTAACATAATATCCCTTTCTGCTTGCCTCATGGATAAATCCGCCCCAGCCACAACCAATCTCCAGAATATCAGAGCCATTTTTATTAAGATTATTTAAAATACGCTGATATTTATTTTTTTGAGATTGAATAAGGCAAGATTTTTCATCAAAAATACCAGAAGAATAGCTCATAGTATCATCAAGCCATAATTGATAAAAATCATTACCTAAATCATAATGATATTCGATATTTTTTTTACTGCCCTTGATGCTATTTTTTTTAAATAAATTTTTAATTTGGAAAAAAGCAGAATATAGGATATTACTATGAAATAATGGCTCTAATTCTTGCTGATTAGCCGTAATAAAAGAAAGAAGATTATCTAAACTTGTAGTTGTAAAAATATCATCCATATAAGCTTTACCAAAACCAATATCACCCTTTGACAAGACTAAATCAACCAAATCCCAGTTTTTAATATTAATATCTGCTTTAATTTGGCTATTTTTATTACCAATTTCAATTTTATTTTGTTGTGGTGTGGTAATTTCTAAATAACCATTTTTTACCTTTTCTAAATATTTAAGAATTTTTTGTTCCATTGTTAGAAATTGTTAAATTTGTTAATTGCTTAGGGCATTTATAAAATACCATTCCTTTAAAAAATAATTTTAATGCCTGATAATGAATAAGCATTACTGTTTTAAAAGTTGCAAATGGAATTTTACAAAAACTTATTATTAGATTTCTAATATTAAATTCAAGAAAATTACATTTTAAATAGGTCGATAATTTCAATTTATTATCTACCAGATAATTAATATAAAAATTCATCTGATTTTCTTTCCTTTCAAATTTGAATTTATATTTTCCTTCAATTTCCATAAAGGGAGAAACATAAAACTCTTTTCTAGCCTCCAGCCATTCATTAGAATTTATTGGCTCAAGATTTTGCTTAAAGCAAAGATAATTATGTTTTTGTTTATTTCTATTATTTACCTCACTTAAAACAGCAATTAAATCACCATTATCATCTAAACATAACCAAAAACTAACAGGATTAAAAACATATCCTAAAATTCTTGGATGAGTAAAAAGAATAATCTGCGATATATTATTTATTTTATGATCTTGCAAAATATTATCTAACCATTTTGTTAAATTCTGTGAATCATTTTTACCATAATCTTTTTTATACAAACCAAAAAGATTAAATTTATTTATAGAAAAAACTCTATTTTTTAATTGATTAATGCAAGAAATAGGAAAGGAAATATAGATACTATTATATTTAAAGGAATTTGTTTTAGGGAAAAAACGATGATGCATAATCTCCCCCTTAATTAAAAATGGTTTTTTAAAAAATTTTACCATCCTATATCAACATCAAAATATTTCATAATATTAATGGCAGAATTAAGACCATCCTCATGAAAACCATATTTAGCCCAAGCACCACAAAAATAAATATTTCTCTGATCTTGAATTTCATCTAATTTTTTTGCCGCTTCTACGGCATCTAAATTAAAAATCGGATGCTCATAATTATATGAAGCAATAATATCTTTTTTAGAGATTTTTTTAAAAGGATTTAAAGTAACAAAAAGTGGCTTATTAATATTTAAATTTTGTAAATTATTCATCCAATAGGTTAATGAAACCTGATTTTTATTTTTAGAAGATAAATAAACCCAACTAGCCCAAGCCTTTTTATTTTTAGGCATTTGATTTTTATCCTTATGTAAAATAGCGATATTTTTGCTATATTTAATTTTTGATAAAATTTCCTTTTCTAACCCTGTTTTATCTTTAATAATTTTATAGGTTTGATCGGCATGAGAGGCAAAAATTACTTTATCAAATTCATATTCCTGACCTTTTTTGTCAGTTAAGATAATTTTTTTTCCTTTTTGCTCGGATTTTGTAATTTCACAATTTAATTTAATTTTATCTTTAAATCCGGCACTTAATTTTTTTACATATTCTTGCGATCCACCTTTTACCGTGTACCATTGTGGTTGGTTAAAAATTGTCAAAAGACCGTGATTATAAAAAAATTGTAAGAAAGTTTTAGCGGGATAATTTTTAATCAATTCCAAAGGGCAACTCCAAATTGCGCCCGCCATTGGAAAAAGATAGTAATTTTTAAAATATTCTCCCAATTTTAAATTAGTGACAAATTCTTCTAAAGTAATTTTGTTGGAAATCTTATCATTTTTGACCAATTTTATTGCCTCCTTATTGAATTTAGCAATATCAAAGATCATTTTCAGAAATTTTGGTCTAAAAATATTAGATTTTTGAGCAAATAAACCACTTAGATCATTTCCGCTATATTCAAAATTCCTATCATAATCCCTAATACCAAAGGACATATTGCTTTTTTCAATCGCAACATTTAATTTTTGAAAAAGTGCCTTTAAATTTGGGTAAGTTCTAAAATTAAAAACAATAAAACCAGTATCGACAGCTATTTTCTTGCGATCAAAATTAATATTAGCAGTATTTGAATGACCGCCAATATAATCATTTTTCTCAAAAATTGTTAAATCATATTTTTTATGCAAAAAATAACCTGCAGCTAAAGCTGAGATGCCCGATCCAATAATTGCAATTTTCATTTTATCCTCTTTTTGAATCAGCATTATAAATGCCAATTAATTTAGTAGTTTTAGAAAAAAAGCCCAATTCACTAAGTGCCAGAGCAACATTTTTATCCTCAGGGCTACCTTCAATAGAAATAAAGAATTTTGCTTGCTGCGAAATGCCGCCAGGAATATAGCTTTCAAGCTTGATCATATTAATATTATTAGTAGCAAAGCCACCAAGCGACTTATATAATGCTCCTGGAATATTACGAATAGTAAAAGAAAGTGTAGTGATAATTTTTTGACTAGGATCTGGATCAGCACATTTTTTAGCAATAACCATAAAGATAGTCATATTATCATTCTTACTATCTTGGATATTTTCTTGTAAAATTTCTAAATTATTAATTTTAGCAGCATGTTTTGAGCAAATAGCCCCCAATGATTTATCATTTTTTGTAGCAATAAATTTTGCGGCTTCCGCTGTATTACTATAGCTAATTTGTTCAATATTATTATCAATATTATCGCTACATTGCATTAATGCTTGAGGATGGGAATATATTTTTTTAATATCTTTAATTTCTGTATCCTTAATAGCAACGAGATTATGTTCAATTTTTAAAAAATGTTCAGCAACAATAAAAAGATTGCTATTTTGTAAAAGATTATGAATTTCAGATACACGACCAGCATAGGAATTTTCTAATGGTAAAATTCCAAATTCTACATCATCACTAGCCACTGCTGCAAAAACATCTTTAAAATTTCTATAGCTTTTTGACTCATAATCTGGATAAAATTCATTACATGCTAGGTGAGAATAAGCACCAAATGATCCTTGAAAAGCAATTTTAGGCATTATTTTTATCTTTAATATTAATATCAGCATCATCAGATTTTTTCCGTCTTAATAAATTTTGACGAAGTGCTGATTGTAATTTTTCTTTTTTAATCTGCTCTTTATTTTTTTGTTTTTCTATTTTTTTCTGCATTTTCTTCCATAAATTGACCAACAAAATATAATGAACCACAAATTAAAATTCGTGATTTTTTAATTTTTTTAAAAGGATTAAAACCTCTTGCCAAACCAGTTCTTTCTGAATTATCAACGCCATCTATAATTTTAATATATTCAAAAGCTTCATTAAAATTATTAACATCAACCGATTTTATTCCAAGCTCTAAGGCGTTTTTAGAAATTTGTTTTGATGTTTTGGTTTTTTCTTCATTTTTGATTTCCATACCAATAACAAAATCCAAACTACCAGAAAGATATTTTAAAAAACGATAGATATTTTTATTTTCTAACATGGCGCAAATAAGATAGGTCGGAGGTGACTTTTTACCTTCACGAACCATTCTCATATTATCCTTCACTAGCCAATTAGAAATTGCCTGAGCAGAATTTTCATTATGACCACCATCAAGATAGATATCAAAATTGCGTAATAATTTATTAACCAATTTACCAGATTCTATTTTCTCAAGACGAGCGGGCCATTTAACATTTTTAAGACCATGAAGTAAATTTAAATCAGAAATTTCAACATCATGCTGAACCAAAGTTGCAGCAATTGCAGTTGTAGCATTTTCCAACTGATGATGCCCAATTAATGCTGGCAATGGCAGCTCTAATTTATGGTTATCAATATTCATATGAATATTATTATCATCCTCCGACACTGTCCAATCTTTTCCTAAGCAATAAAAGTTGCAATTTTTCTCTTGAGCAATATTTTGTAAAATCTCTAATGCCTCCGGCTTTTGTTTACCGATAATTACCGGAACCCCTTCTTTAATAATTCCAGCTTTTTCACGAGTAATTTTTGCCAATGAATTGCCTAAAAATTCTTGATGATCATTTGAAATAGGGGTAATAATGGTGGCAATCGGATCTAAAATAACATTAGTTGCATCAAGCCTACCACCCATACCAACCTCTAATAATAAAATATCTGCCTCAACTCTTGAAAATGCCAAAAATGCAGCAACCGTTATACCTTCAAAAAAAGTTACCTCAATTTTAGGGTGAATTTCTGCCGCTTTTTTACATTCATCAAGAATATTAGTTAAATAATCATCGGAAATTTCTTGACCGGCAAGGACTATTCTCTCATTAAAGCGAACTAAATTTGGTGAAGTATATTTATGGGTTTTCCAACCAGCATCAGAAAAAATAGCATCCAGATAAGCAATATTAGAACCTTTACCATTAGTTCCTGCAACATGAATTGTAGGAGGTAATAACATATGAGGATTACCCAATCTTTCCAATAAAGAATAAACTCGATAAAGACCGAATTTAATTTCTCGATATCCTTTCATTTCTGGCCAATGAGGGAATTTCATTTTTTATCCAATATTTGACGGTTAATTTTATTGTTAAAGTGATAATTAAACTCTGCTCCAGTAATAAATGCAAGACCTACTAAGAAAAAAAACATCAAAGTAGCAACAATACCAGCCAAACTACCATATAATAAATTAAATTGATTAAAATTTTGCAAATAAAGTACAAATAGCTGCAAAATAAGCCAAAATAATATAACACAAATAATTGCACCCGGAATAGTATCTTTAATTTTTTGCTTAGTATTTGGAATAATAAAATAAATAAAAGCGATCATTTTAATAGATAATATAGTAATGATAGTCTTTTTTAAATAGAGCCAATTTTTATTAATATCCAACACATCAAAAATGCTAAAGATACTAAAAGTAACAAAGGAAGTAGCAGCAATAATAATGATTAAAACAAATAAAATAAATTGTATCATACTCATTAATCTACGCCAAATATAAGCAGGTGGTGAAGATATGCGATAAGCACGATTTAAAATTGTTCTAATACCTTCAATGGCTGAAGATGCTGTCCAAATAATACCAATAAAAGCAATGGTCAAAACACTTTGCGGTGGGCCAGATGTAATCTCTTCAATTCTTGGCGTTACAGAAGATAGGAATTTTTCTGGCACGGAGCTAATTAATAAATCAGTTAAATGAGCGCCAATTTCAAGATTGCCAATGATTGAGGCGATAGAAACTAAAAAAATAAAGAATGGAAATAAAGATAAAATAAATAAAAATGCTAAATATCCAGCATGTTCCACCCCATCATGACGAATAGTATCGCGAATAGAATATTGCAAAGACAATAAGATATGTAATGATAATTTTTTTATTTTTTTATATAGATTTTCTAACACTATTTCTTTCATAATATAAAGGAGCCTCTAAAAAACAGCAATAGGAAACAAATTTACAGATTCTAGATATCCATAAATGGTGTAAATTTGTTTTCTATTGCTGTTTTTAGGTTTAAGGCTAATATATAAATATAGTTTAAATATTATTTGAGTCAAATATTAAAAATATGACACAAAAGTTAGATCCAAAATTGCTAGAAATTTTAGCTTGCCCCATTTGCAAAGAAGATATTCTTCATAAGAATGATAAAATTATCTGTAAAAAATGTAATTTATCTTACCCAATTAAGGATAATATACCAATAATGATAATAGAAGATGCAGAAAAATATCAGGAATAAATTCACCAAACTCAAAACAGCAAGAGGCAGAACCAACTCCTCAGCAAGGTGGCTTTCACGCCAACTTAATGATCCTTATGTTAAAAAGGCTCAGGCTCTTAATTATCGTTCTCGCGCTACTTTTAAAATTATTGAAATTGATGAAAAATTCCAAATTTTCAAGAAAAACAAAATGATCATTGATCTTGGCGCGGCACCCGGTGGCTGGAGTCAAATTGCAGCTCTTAAAAATCCTGATAATATTTTGGCGCTTGATTTATTAGAAATGGAAGAAATTGAAGGAGTAAAATTTATCCAACAAGATTTTACTGATCCAAATATTATTGCAATTATTGAAAATATCTTACAAAAAGATTTTAAAAATCGTAAAAAATGTGACATTATTATGTCGGATATGGCACAAAATACTTGTGGCGATGTAGCAACTGACCATATTAGAATTATCGCTCTTTTAGAAGAATGTTTAGATTTTGCTATTAAATTTCTTAAAGAAGGAGGTATTTTTATCGGTAAAAGCTTTCAAGGTGGGTCAGATCAAGAATTATTACAAAAATTTAAAAATAATTTTAAAATCGTTAAACATTTTAAACCAAAATCATCAAGAAAAGAATCTAAGGAAAATTACATTATAGCAATTGGTTTTAAAAAATAACCAATAAATTTTGCCTAAAAATTATCTAAAAAATCAAACTACTCCAATTACGCAAAAATCTCTTTAAATTTTTCCTGATTTTTTCATCAAATAAGTCAAATTAACAAAGGAATTAAAAATATTATTACAATTTTCATAATCCTTTTTACATTTTATTTCAATTTCTTGCAATTTCATTAATATTTTTTCTAATGATTCAATTTGCCAAATTTTATTGTGACGACGGCAAAAATCTTGTTCTTTAAAAAATATTCTTTGTGATTTCATTTCCACCTCTAAATTGCTACCATTTTTAATGGCTGCGGCAATTTTATAAAGTTTAAAAAAATAATTTTGTAAATAACGAATTATCACAATAGGGCTAATCTTTTGATAATAAATTTGATCAAGAATTATAATTGATTTTTGCAAATCAAGAGCCACAAAATGATTAACAAATTCATTAATTGACACTTCCGAAATATCCGAAAGTAAATTTTGAGCAATTTCTAAAGTAAGATTTTTATTGCCGTCCAAATAAGTAATTATTTTTTCAATTTCATTTAAAATAATAAGACGATTTTTGCCAAATTTACTATTAATATATTCAATAACGCCCGATTCAATATTAATGTTATTTTTAGAAAATTCCTCTCTAATTATTTTAGAAATTGTTGCAATATTATCTTCATAACAAGCAATTGTTGCAATTTTAGGACTTTTTTCAGCAAATTTACGAAGAGAAGATGCGGCGTCAAGTTCACCAGCAACCATTAAAATAAAATTATCACTTTTGGACTCAATTTCCATTAGAGATTTAATTGCTTTGGTTATTTTATTATTTGCCGGATTAATTTTAATTAATTTACGAGCAGGTCCAAACATTGATATTGAAAAAAACTCATCAAATAACATATTGCCATTTTCTTCAATTTGCTTGATCGTAATATCGCTAATAGCAAATTTATCAGAACTATCTGTAACAATTTTATTGATAATTTCTTTGGCGCGAATAGTAACTAAGCCAGATTCAGGTCCAAAAATAACCGCCCCTGAAATATCTTGATTTTGATCAATATTTTTAATAAATTCATCTATCTTAAATGGTGCTATTTTCATAATATAACGGCGTAAAATTCTAATTTTTAATTTTAGAAATATATCAATTAGCATTAAATTATTGAATTTTAAATCATATTATTTATGTTTACTAGGTAATTAATTGATATTATATATGAGTTTAATTGTTCAAAAATTTGGCGGCACTTCCGTTGGTAATATTGCCAAAATCCAAAATGTTGCGAAAAAAGTTGCAGCAGAGATAGAAAAAAATAATAAAGTAATTGTTGTTGTATCTGCCATGTCGGGCGTAACAAATCAATTAGTTGGCTATTGTAATGAGGTTTCTAACCTTGAAAATAACGAGCAATTAGCTGAATATGACAATATAGTTTCCAGCGGTGAGCAAGTTACTTCTGGCCTTTTAGCATTAGAATTACAAAAGTTAGGCTATAAATCACGATCTTTTTCAGGTTGGCAAATTGAAATGCAAACAGATAATATCCACTCAAAAGCACGAATTGAATCTATCAATAAAGATGTAATCTTAAAAGAACTTGAAACAAAAGATGTTATTGTAATTGCTGGCTTTCAGGGTATTAACAATAAAACAAATCGCATATCCACCCTTGGTCGCGGCGGTTCAGACACTACAGCCGTTGCAATTGCTGCAGCTGTTAAGGCTGATATTTGTGAAATTTATACTGATGTTAATGGTGTATTTACAACCGACCCAAGAATCACCAAAGATGCTAAAAAAATTGACAAAATATCTTATGATGAAATGCTAGAAATGGCATTTGCAGGATCAAAAGTATTACAAACTCGTTGCGTAGTTATGGCTATGACTCATAATGTTAAGGTCAGGGTATTATCAACATTTGAAGAAAAAACAGAAAATTCAGGAACTATTTTAATCAATAATAACGAAATTATGGAAAAAAGACTCATAACAGGTATTAGTCAAAGTAAAAATGAAGCAAGATTTACTTTAAGTGGCATGCCGGATAATCCAGGGCTTTCAGCCAATATTTTTGGATCAATTGCTAATAGTGGCATTAATACTGATATGATCGTACAAAATATTAGCCAAGATAATAAAACAGTTAATATTACTTTTACTATCAATAGTGACGATCTTAATCGCACCAAAAAAACCCTAGAAGAAAATCAAAAAATATTAGGATATCAAAAAATGTTAATTGATGATAATATTTCCAAAATATCTGTTATTGGCGTTGGTATGGTTAGTAATGCTGGCGTGGCTCATACCATGTTCAAAACCCTTGCTGATGAAAATATCAATATATCTTTAATCTCAACCTCTGAAATTAAAATTTCTATTTTAATTGAAAAAAAACATGGTGATGATGTAATTAAATCATTACACAAAGCCTTTGAATTAGAAAAATAATTTTGAATAATAAATTTAATTATAACATATTATTAAAATTAAAGACTATAATTATAATGGTCTTTATTACCCTTTATTCACCTTTGGCCAATGAGCCAGAATATTTAATTAGTAATATTAAAATTAGTGAAGAGTCAAATTCTGCCAGTAATGCCAGAAAATTAGCTAATATTCACGCTAATCGCCAATCATTTGTTAAATTGCTAAGAAAATTATCAATTGATGAGTCTTTTTCTAATCATATTGATGATGAGCAATTGGAAGAAGCTATCATTGCCAAAACCATTAGCGATGAAAAAATTGCCGATAATTGGTATCAAGCAACTTTTAATATCGAATTTTCAAAAAATTACATAGATAATCTATTGGAAAATAAAGATGGAGGAAATCAAATCAACCTTGATTTAGATAAAAAATATTTAATTTTTCCTATCGAAATTAAAGATAAAAAGCCACAAATTTGGCATAAAAATAATATTTGGCTTAATTCATGGGAACATATTTTACAAAATCAAGAATCACAAAATATTAAAATACCAAAAGGTGATATAGATGATATATCATTATTAACATTAAAAGAGATCGATAAAATTAAATATCCTGACATTATGGATATTTTAAAAAAATATGATTCAAAAATGGGTGCCTTTATTGATATTTATATTGATCATCTTGAAAATAACGCCGCCATCAATATTACTATAATTCAAAAATTTACAAAAAAGAAAATAAAACTAAGTTTTGTCAATGTTAATGATATTAAAAAAGATAGGTTATATCACATTATTACAGAAAAAGTAATAGAATATCTTAAAAATAAGGATCTATCTAAAATCAACACAAAATATCAAAAGAAAAAAAACGACAAATATATTGATATCGACATATTACCATCATCATTAAAAAGTTGGGTTATTTTTAAACAAAATCTAGAAAAACTCCAAAATATTAAATTTAAAATCATATCAATATCTTCAGATTTAATTAAATTAACATTAATGCCCAAAGGTGATGTTAATATAATAAAACAGCTTGAAGATAATAATATAATAATTGACCATAATGAGGATGAAAAAGTATATTATATTATTTTAGAGTAAATTTAGGACGCTAGATATAAGGATCCTATTTCAAAAAAATCATTGAATTTGGACAAAAATTAGCAGAAAAGCAAGCTGCTTTAATTAGAAAATCAATTGTGCAAAGGTCTCATGTTAGTTTTTTAAGATTATATTAATCAGATAGTCAATTAGTCGCTATTTTATAAAGAAGTTAATAGCGGTCATAATTGCAGGGATAGCTATGATAAGCTTAAGCATTGCTTTATTAAGTTCAGATTGCATCTCAATTTTAACAGATTGAATCTCGGTTTTTAACTCTGCTCTAAGGGATTGAATCTCAGTTTTTAACTCCGATCTAACAGATTGAATCTCGGTTTTTAACTCTGCTCTAACGGATTGAATTTCATTCCTAAGGGCAGTTTCAGTAAGTTTTAATTCATTTTTAGTCACAAGATTGCCAATGGATTCTTCTTGGGCTTTTTTAATGCTAGATGCAAGAGCTCTAGATTGAGCTTTGGTAAATTTTACTTTTTCAAATTCTTCAGAATATTCTAAAGTATCAACTGCAAACATAATTTGATTAAAAATATTAAAATACTTTATAAAGGATATAAAAAAATATCTAAAAAAACAAGTTATTTAAGAGACCCGTTTCTGCCCCTTGTGAGATCATATTATGATCTTCAAAATAGCAATGAAATATTTTGTAATACACGAATAAATTGGTTGAATATTATTTTTATTAATATATTGTTGATATATCTATAGCTGGATTTGAAGAAAAAATTCAAAAAATAACCAAGACTTTATATGAGCGAATCTAATAATAAAGTCCTAATCAATAAATTTCCCATTGCAATCATTGGAATGGGGGTTAGGTTTCCAGGTGATATTAGAGGAGTTGATAATTTATGGCAATCTTTGATCAAAGGTTATGATTTAATAACCACAATTCCCGATGATCGCTGGAATGTAAAAAAACATTACCACCCAAATCAAAGCAAAATTGGTCGGATTAAAACCAATAAAGGCGGATTTATCAATGGCATGAAGCAATTTGATGCTGAGTTTTTCCGTATTTATCCCAGAGTTGCTCATACATTAGACCCTAGACAAAGACACATATTAGAAGTAACTTATGAAGCAATTGAAGATGCCGGATTGGTAATGGACCAAATTGCCGGATCGCAAATAGCAGTAATTACCGGAGTCTTTTTGGGTGATGAAACTAAAAAAATTGCTGGATCTGACCTTAAAACAGTATCATCACATGCTGTAATGGGCACTATTGACACCTCAATTTCAGCAAGGATCGCCTATCAGTTTAACCTTATGGGCCCCACTCTTTCAGTCGATACTGCTTGCTCTTCATCACTTGTTGCAACACAACTTGCTTGTAATGCCATTTGGACTGGCGATGCTAAAATGGCAATTGCAGGGGGAGTCAACATTATGTCAAGTCACGAACATTTTTTACAAGTATCGAAGGGGAATTTTTTAAGCCCAGATGGCTATTGTAAAAGTTTTGATATGGATGCTAATGGTTATGTTAGGGGTGAAGGTGCTGGCATTGTTATTTTAAAACCCCTAGATCAAGCCCAAAAGGATGGTGATAATATTTATGCCATTATTAAAAATGCTATAGTTAATAGTGATGGATACACAAAAAGCGGCATGACCGTTCCCAATGAAGTTGCGCAATTAAAAATTTTAAAAAGAGCCTATAATGAAGTTAATATTGACCCCAAAGATGTTGGATATATAGAAGCTCATGGCACAGGAACTCCAATCGGCGACCCCAAAGAATGTTGGGCATTTGGTAATATGTTTTCCAAAAAATCGTAAAGAAAATCTTATTATTGGCTCAATTAAAACCAATATTGGGCATACTGAAGCTGTAGCTGGTGTTGCCGGATTGGTAAAATTAGCCCTCGCTATTAAACATAAAAAAATACCAAAAAATTTACATTTTAACAACCCCAATCCTAAAATTAAATTTGATGAATGGAAGTTACAAGTTCCAACAAAATTAATGGATTGGCCCAAAACAAATAATCAAAAATTAATTGGAGGTGTCAACTCATTTGGCGCTGGCGGTACTAACGCCCATATTGTTTTAGAAGAGCATATATCAAAGCAAAAAACCAAAAAAAATCACATTAAATCGCTACATCCTTATATTTTTGCACTTAGCGCCTCAACTCCTAAAGCCTTAACAGAATTAACTGCAAAATATATTGATTTTATCGCCAATTCTACAGACTCAATTGAAGATATTTGCTACTCTAGCTTAACTAGAAGATCATTATTAAAGAAAAAAATATTCATCATAACAAATTCCAAAGAACATTTAATAAATATATTAAAAAAATATCTCAATGAAGAATCGGACGAAAATCTAATCATCAACAATATTGAAAAGCAGCAAAATCCTAAAACAGCACTTATTTTTTCAGGTCAAGGCGCTCAATGGTATGGTATGGGTCGTCAATTACTACAATCCTCTTATATTTATCGTCAAATATTGGAAGAAATTGACCAAATATTTGTTAAATTATCAGGATATTCCTTAATTGACGAATTATTAAAACCAAAATCCGAGTCCAAAATATTACAAACTAAAATCGCTCAACCATTAATTACCGCCTTACAAATTGGATTAGCCCATCTTTATAAATCTTTTAATATTAAGATTGACGCTGTTATTGGTCATTCAGTTGGTGAAGCTGCTGCTGGCTATTATGCCGGAATTTTAACCTTAGAAGAAGCAATAAAAGTAATATATTATCGCTCAAAAGAACAGGATCAGGCATCTGATAAGGGTAAAATGATTTTGGTTAATTTAAATTATGACCAATCATTAAAAATTATTGATCAATATAAAAATAAGGTTGAAATTGCCGCCATCAATAACTCTAATCAAATTGTTTTATCTGGCGATAATGATGCGA
>JAOFKK010000020.1 GCA_028040005.1 Rickettsiales bacterium | reverse complement strand
AGCTTGTTGATCTGAAATTTTGCTATTTGTCATTGTAATTTATTCATTAATAAGGCTGTTAAAACAAAAACTTTAAAATTATAATTTTTAGTTTTCCTACAGGCTCCTTGAGTTTAACATTTATTGATGATAAAATATAATTTAATTTAGTCAATTTATTTACTGATATGATTTTTAAGAAACCGATAATTGGTATTATCCTAGATTGGCAAGAAAGTGGTAGTTTTTCTGATTTTCCACATTTTGCATTACGCATTCATTATAGTGAGGCTATTATTTTGGGGGGAGGTTTGCCATTTATGATTCCCTATTCTCAAACTGATCTTATAGATGAATATTTACAACAAATTGATGGCCTTTTAGCGCCGGGTGGTTTTTACGCCATGCCAAATGATTGGTATATTAATAATCAAGATGTATCACCTTATGATCTCACTCCAAGATTTGAATTTGAATCTAATATTTTGTCAAAAGCAATTGCATTAAATAAGCCAATATTAGGTATTTGTGGTGGTATGCAGGTAATTGCTGGCTTGATGGGTTGCAAATTAATTCCCGACATTAAAAAATATATTAATAGTAATATTGAACATTTTGGCTTTGCGCAAGATCATAAAATGATTATTAATGATAATACAATTTTAAAAAAGATCATAGGTAAGAATCAAATTATGATCAATTCAGATCATAATGAAGCAATTATTGAAGTTAATAATAATGTTGTAATTTCTGGTCAAGCAATAGATGGAATAATTGAAGCAATTGAACTTAATGATAAGGATTTTGTTATAGGATTGCAGGGTCATCCAGAAAATAAATCTTTTAAAGAGGAATTATTGTGTAAATCAAACCCTTGCCACCTAATTTTCCAAGAATTTGTTAAAAAATCTTATGAAGCTAGCAATAAAAAGGCCTAACAATTGGCCAATATTAAAAAATAATTCAAAGATTCATGTTATATTTCCTGCTTTTGCTTGCAATAATGACGAAAAACTAAAAATTAAACAATTTTTAAAAAATTGGAATTTAGAAGCTATATTTTATGATGCTCAAGAAATTAACAATTTAACATTTTTAGCAAATAGTGATCAAGATCGATTAAATGAACTTAAAAATTCACTTAATAGTGACAATTCTGATATTATTTTTTGTGCTTCGGGTGGTTATGGTTCATCTAGAATTATTCCACAATTATTACAATCATCAATTGCTGTAAAAAATAAATTATTTTTAGGATTTAGTGATATTACTAGCCTACATTTGGCCTTTAATAATTATTTTAAAATTCCTACCTTACATAGTCCAATGTTAAAACAAATGGCGCAAGGTGATATTGGTCAAAAAAGCATTGATTTTTTATATCAAATTTTAACGCAACAAGAATTAGAATTATTTTATAATATATGTCCCCTTAATGATTTGGCTAAAAATATTTCCAATATTAACTTACCGCAATTATTGGGTGGTAATTTAAGCCTTATTCAAACTTCTATCGGTACTAATTGGCAAATTAATAAAAATGGTAAATATTGTATGTTAATTGAAGAATATGATGAAAAATCATATGCTATTGATCGTATGTTAAATCATTTGCAAAATGCTAATATTTTTGATAATTGTCAGGCTATTTTTATCGGCGATATTAGCAAAATTGAGAATCACAAATATTTAACAGAAATATTAAACTCCTTCATTAGCAATATTAATATTCCTATTTTTAAGATAGATGATATTGGTCATGAAAATCAGAATTTAGCAATTCCTTTAGGGGTTGAAGTTATGAGAGTTTTGCATAATTAAAGCAGACCGCTTTAATTAAAAAATCAATTGTATAAAATTCTCATTATGGGACTGTCGTGAAGAAAAATATCAAAGGAAATTTTAGATTCGGGGCAGTCTCGTTATGTTAAATCCTTCCAAATTTTCTCACTAGTAAAGGGTAATATAGGGGCAGAAATTTCACAAATTGTAAGGATAATTGTATATAAAATATTATAAGCATCCTTTTTATCTTGATCAATTTCCTTTTTCCAAAATCTATCACGAGATCTTCTAATATACCAATTATTGAGAACTTCAAAAAATTTGTTAAATTCGGCGCAAGCTGTAACAGTGTCATAATTATCAAGAGATTTTTCCATATTCTGGCAACAATCTTTTAATTTGCTCAAAATATAAATATCCATCACATTAGTCACTTGATAATTTTTATCAATTTTTTTGGCTTGAATTCCATCAGAATTTGCATAAAGACAAAAGAAATTATAAGCATTTAAAAGTGGTTTAATAGAAATGCGACTAGTTTCAATAATTTCCTTACCATCTTTAGAAATTTTTAATTCCTGACCTCTCATAACAGGGGTAGAAAGAAGATAAAATCTCATAGCATCAGAGCCAATTTCTTCAAAAATTTTAACTGGATCTGGATAATTTTGTAATCTTTTAGATAATTTTTGGGCTTTTTCATCCAAAATTGTTCCATGGCAAATAACATTTTTAAAAGGTGCTTTACCAAAAAGAGCAACCGACATAACTGTAAGAGTATAAAACCAACCACGAGTTTGAGCGATATATTCAGTAATAAAATCAGCAGGGAAATTATTTTCAAACCATTCTTTATTTTCAAAAGGATAATGTTTTTGAGCAAAAGGCATAGATCCAGATTCAAACCAACAATCCAAAACATCGGTTACTCTGGTATAAATTTCCCCATCTTCTTCAATAGTAACTTTGTCAATAAATGGTCTATGTAGATTTTCAATTTTTTGTCCTGATGCTTTTTCAAGCTCGGTAATTGAGCCAAAAACCTTAATTTTACCAGATTTACTTTTCCAAACTGGTACTGGACAGCCCCAAAAACGATTTCTACTGATTGACCAATCTCTTGCGCCTTCAAGCCATTTACCAAATTGACCGTCTTTTATATGGTCAGGAATCCAGTTAATATCTTGATTAGCAGCAATCATTTGATCCTTAATATCAGTAACCTTAACATACCAAGAAGAAACAGCCTTATAAATTAAAGGTGTATCAGTCCTCCAGCAATGTGGGTAATTATGAATATATTGCTCAGTTTTTAGCCAATTATTGCTTAATTTAAGATATTTTATAATATCATCATTACATTCAAAAACTTGACGACCAGTTAAGTTTAATAATATATCGTCTTCAGAAAATTTACCATAAAAAACATGAGATCCTGTGTTTTGAACTAATTCTTCAGTATTGTCGTCTTTAATAAAAACATGACTACCATAATTTCCCTTAGGATTCTCTGGATCTTTATATATAAAGTTTAAACCCTGAAATTTACCAGCCTGATCAACTGGACAAATAGTTGGAATATCAAATTTTTTACATAATTCATTATCATCCTCGCCAAAGGCTGGCGCAATATGGACAATTCCTGTTCCATCTTCGGTTGTTACAAAATCGGCAGATAAAATTGTAAATGAATTTTTAGAATTTTTTACTTTTTTATCAGAGGTAAAATAATTAAAAAGAGGTTTATATTTTAAGCCAATTAAATCAGAGCCTTTAATGGTTTTAATGGTCTCAAATTCTGCTAATTCCTTATATTTTTCCTTAAGAGCTGTGGCAATAATGATTTTTTCATCATTTTTTTCTATAATATCATAATCAATTTTGTCACCAATTGCTAAGGCCAAATTTGACGGTAGAGTCCATGGCGTTGTGGTCCAAACTGCTAATTTTTCTCCAGTTTCTAACTCAAATAAAATAGTAGCTGATTTGCTGGTTTTTTTACGATAAGCATTATCCATTTTAGTTTCAAAATTAGAAACTGGTGTTTCGCAAGCCCAACTATAAGGCATAACGCGATAATCCTCATACATTAAGCCCTTATCATAAAGCTCTTTAAAGGCCCAAATGACTGATTCCATGAAATTTTTATCCATAGTTTTATAGCCATCCTCAAAATCAACCCACCTACCTTGCTTATTAATATAATCTTTCCACTCACTAGCATATTTCATCACTGATTTTTGGCAAGCATCATTGAATTTTTCAATTCCATATTCTTTAATAGCAATTTGCCCCGAAACTCCAAGCTCTTTTTCTGTTTGCATTTCTACCGGCAGGCCATGAGTATCCCAACCAAATTTACGATCAACTTTTTTACCCTTCATGGTTTGATAACGGGCAAAAGCATCCTTAATAAAACCAGTTAATAAATGGCCATAATGTGGTAAACCATTGGCAAAGGGTGGGCCATCATAAAATACAAAATCGGAAGATTCTTCACCCTCTCTATTTGCAATTGATTGTTCAAAAATGTTATTTTCTTGCCAAAAAGTGGAAATTTCTTGCTCCATCTTAGCAAAATTGAATTTTTGATCTGGATCTGGATAATGTTTTTCTTTTGTCATCAATATTTTTTTCGTAAGTAAAATTCTATTTTGAAGGTAATTATGTAATAACTCAAGGATTAATCTTTTATGGGAGCGGCAGAGCTACCAGCAAGAATACCACCATCAAGAATCATTTCCGCACCTGTCATATATTTTGATTCAGATGACGCTAAATAAAGAGCAGCATAAGCAACATCAATTGGTTGGCCCATTTTGCCAATTGGAATTGATTTTGAAAGATTTTTTTGCCCCAAATCTTTATCTTCGCCTAACATTGGATTCCAAATATCAGTAATTATAGCGCCAGGATGCAAAGAATTACATCTAATATTATATTTTTTAGAAGCGCAATATAAAGCAACTGTTTTGGTATGATTGCGAATTGCCGCCTTAGTTGAGGCATAAGCAGAAGTAGTTGGAACACCAACAATACCAGAACGAGAAGACATATTAATGATTGAGCCACCTCTTTTCTTCATCATCGAAATAGCAAATTTACATCCTAAAAATACACCATCTAAATTTACCTTATGAACATATTGCCAATCTTTTAGTGTAACATTTTCTGGATCCTGTTTTGCGCCAGTTTCAAGACCAGTAATACCAGCATTATTAACCATAATATCAATATAACCATAATCTCTCTGTATTTGATTGGTTACTTTTTGCCATTCTTGCTCATCAGAAACATCTAAATGATAAAAAATAGCTTGATTACCAATTTTATCTGCCAATTTTTTACCTTCATCATCTAAAATATCAGTAATAATTACTTTTGCGCCTTCATTGGCAAATAATTCTGCTATAGATTTACCAATCCCCTTAGCTCCACCAGTTATAAAAGCTGTCTTGCATTTTAATCGTGTCATATTGTAAAATTAAGTTGTACCATTTCCTAGCTTTAAAGAAGTTTTTACTGTAGAGCTAATAAGTGGTATTAAAATTATAAAATAATCATTAGTAAATTTAACAATATGAAAACAAAAAATTCTATAAATATCGCAAAATTATTTGGCATTAATGTCCAAATTCATTGGAGTTTTTTATTTTTACTATTATTTTTCTTTTTCTCTTCTTTATATCAAAATAGCGGTATGGAAGAGGCAATAGCAAGAGTTTTGTTTATAATTAGCATTTTTGGATGTGTTATTTTGCATGAATTTGGTCACGCCTTAACTGCCAGAAAATTCGGCTGCAAAACTAAAAGAATAATTATTTTTCCACTTGGTGGAATTGCTGAGATGGCAAAATTACCAGAAAAACCCAGCCAAGAATTTTTAGTAGCAATTGCCGGACCAATGGTTAATTTTGTCATCGCTGCTCTTTTATATTTACACTTAGAATCATTTCAATATCTAGATTTTGAAGAAAATAACCTTATTAAAAATAATTTTACCGAAAATTTATTAAATATTAATATTATTCTTGGGGTGTTTAACCTAATCCCTGCCTTTCCTATGGATGGTGGTAGAATTTTAAGATCATTATTGGCTATTAAATTTAATCGTGCAAAGGCTACTAAAATTGCCGCCAATTTAGGACAGTTCATTGCTATAATTTTTATTATCTTAGGTTTTTCTTATAATATTTTCTTAATTTTTATTGGTATTTTTATCTTTATCGCTGCCCATAATGAAGATTTATATGAGGAATCAAGATCGGCCATTTCTAACTATAAGATAAAAAATTTAATGATGACCAATTACAGTAAGTTAAATGAAAATGATCATCTTGATAAAGTAATTAATATTGTTCTTTCTAGCCAAGAAAAAGAATTTGTAATTAGCAATAATGATAATCAACCAGTTGGAATTTTGACTCAAAATGACATTATAAAATCCCTATCATTAAAGAAAAATTATCACCTATATGATATTATGAATAAAAATTTCCTTAAATTTACTGAAAATGACAATCTTAAAATAAGTTATGATAAAATGTTAGAAACCCAAAATAATATTGTAGCAATTACTAGAAATGCAAGATTAATTGCCATTTTAAATCTTGAAAATATCCAGGAATTTTTATTATTTAATAAAATTAGTAAATAATAGGACTGCCCCGAATCTAAAATATTCTCAGAGATTTTTTTATTGTTTTAAATTAAGAAGTGCATTTTACTTAAGGTAAGTGAGCATCGTAGATTTAAAAAATGGAAAAATATCAAAGGAAATTTTAGATTCGGGGCAGTCCCATAATATATTTTATTGCCATTGAGTTAGGACTGTATTTGCACCACGATTAGAAGATTGTGCATAACTAACTGTTGGATTAGGCTTTTCCCTAGGACGAATTTTATAATATTCTGGATGGGCACCTATTGGCATAGATTTATGTTTAGAAGGAGAGTATTCAGGTCTACTTGGATGAGAACCTATTGCCGGCTCCCTACCTCTACATCTAGCAGCAGGATCTTGCTTAGGCCTTGAACTACGAGAAGTATGGTGATCTTGAGAACTATTAGCAGGTTGTTGAGCTTGAGAACGATTAGCAGGTTGTTTACCTTCAACAGAAGGTGTTGTTATGTAAGGGTCGCTACTGCTAGATGCTGCATTAGAGGTTCTTCGACCTACCTCATCTTGAAAAATATCAACGGATTGAATATATTTTTCAACATTGCGTTTTAAATCTTGGGTTAATTCTGGAGTATTTAAAATATCTTTTATTTGTTGAAAAAAAGAGTTGATAACCTTATAAGATTTAACATTATAAATATGTCCTTTTTTTAAAGAATCATCGATTATTTTTAATGTTGATTGAAATAGATCTTCCTTTCTTAGATTTTTATGAGAAATTTTACCAGATAAGAATTGAAATAAACATTCGGCGTAAATTTCAGGATTTAATAATTCTGGCTCTTGATTTGGATCGTCCCCTACCCAATTAGCAAATTTTGCTAACTCTAAAGGAACTCTACACAATAAATTAGCATTTAGTTTCTCATCTTTCTTAGGTAAAATTGAAAATTTTTTACTATTGTCATTCTTTTGATAAGAAATGCTACCATTAAGATTAACTTCTACATAAGATTGCCAACAAGATAATTCTGGATCCCGCTTTGTTTCAAAAGTTACATCACATTTTTGACCACCAACTAACACATCTGTAAAAATATATTTATCTTTACCATATTCTACAAAAAATCCTTTTTCTAAACCTAATACAACAGAAATAAAACTATTATCCGATGTATCTCCTAACATAAAAGATTGCAATGATTCTAAATCTTGAAATACCACTTTTAAGTCAACATCACAACCATCAACATATCTTCCTGATTGTAATAACCTATTGGCAGTTCCGCCTGTTATCCTAATTGGTTCATTCAATTTTTTTACAAGATCAAAAACTATCTTAAAAATAGGATCATTCTGAATTCTTTCTATTTCACTTTCTTCTAACAGAGTCATGGTAAAAAATATAATTTAATTATTAACAAATAATAATCATATCATATTTTTTGACCAAATGCAAATTTATTAAGAAAGTAACTCTTTTAGCAGTTGATTTACAATTTGTGGATTCGCCTTGCCTTTGCTTTCCTTCATTACCTGACCTACAAAAAAGCCAAATAATTTGTCTTTTCCTGCCCTATTAGCTTCAAACTTAATTTTTGCCATGATATTTCTGGTAGAATTAAGATTTTTTGATAAATGGTATAACATCTCATGCCTAATTCTTTAGAGTCTTTAATTCTTACTGAAACATTGGCATCACAACGCAAATTACCCTCTTCCATATCTCCAACTTTGCATGGCAGGATATTAAAAAAATAAAAAATCAATTATGCAAAGGTCTCATTATGTAACCACATTATCCCTACATTAATAATGCAGATCTTAATACTGCAATAGATCTGGGATTAGCAACCCTATTAGCAGGTGGTCTAACATTTTGACCTGCATTATTTTGTTCGTTATTTCTTCTAACATAAGAAAGTGATGTTGAAAATAAACACGCAACAAATATAGCGGAGTGACCCACTGCTTCTGATGTAGGCCTACCAATAGCATCCTGCATAACAAGACATGCAGCTAAAAAGGGCACAATCTCAGAAAAAGTTTGGGGTAATATGATAGGCATAATTAAATATATTAACTTTTTTTCAAAGAAATTCAATCTCATACCACTTCCGATCTTTAAGAGATTTTTGCATAATTGAAGTAGTTTGATTTTTTAGATAATTTTTAGGCAAAAAGATTATCTTTATATTAAGCCATTATTTTTTCTAGCTTGTCCACCTTAAATTGTTTGTTATAGATCAAACTAAAAGAGCGTTCTGTTTGGACAGAATAATTAATAAACCTCTATTAAGATAATAACTCTTTTAAAAGTTGATTTACAATTTGTGGATTGGCCTTGCCTTTGCTTTCCTTCATTACCTGACCTACAAAAAAGCCAAATAATTTGTCTTTTCCTGATTTATATTGTTCTACTTTTTCAGGATTTGCCTCTAAAATTTGACAAATTTGCTCCTTAATTGCGCCAGTGTCAGTAACTTGCTTTAAGCCTTTTTCTTCAACAATTTTTTCTGCATTTTGGCCAGTTTCAATCATAATATCTAAGACATCCTTAGCAATTTTACCTGAAATAACATTATTTTTAATTAAAGAAAGCAATTCAGCCAAATCCTTAGCGCCAAATTTAAGATCAGCAAATTTAAGATTTAATTTATTAACACGACCTAAAAGCTCAACATTAATCCAAGTGATTGCTGTTTTGGCATCATTTTGTTTAATTACTTCCTCAAAAAATTCTGAAATTACTATATCGGAAGTTAAAATTGTAGCATCATAATCACTTACACCAAAATCAGCGATATATCTTGCTTTTTTGGCATCTGGTAATTCTGGCATTTCTTTTTTAATATCCTCAATCATTTCGTCAGAAATTACCAAAGGTGGTAAATCAGGATCGGGAAAATAGCGATAATCCATAGCATCTTCCTTGGATCTCATGGTTTTTGTCTCTCCCGTTATGGCGTCAAAAAGACGAGTTTCTTGATCAATTTGTCCACCATTTTCAATAATTTTTACTTGTCTATTAGCCTCAAACTCAATTGCTGCCATGATATTTCTGGTAGAATTAAGATTTTTAATTTCACATCTTGTGCCTAATTTTTTAGAATCTTTAATTCGAACTGAAACATTGGCATCGCAACGCAAATTACCCTTTTCCATATCACCATCTGATGAACCTAAGGAGCGCACAATAGAGCGGATTTTTTTAACATATTCCGCAGCTTCAAAAGGGCTAGACATGTCGGGATCAGAGACAATCTCCATCAATGGTACGCCGGAGCGATTAAGGTCAATGAAGCTTAATTTTGGATCTTGGTCATGAATTGATTTACCTGCATCTTGCTCAAGATGAATTCTCTCAATATTAATAGTTTTTTTCTCGCTATTTTCTAGATTAATGTCAATATAACCGCCAGAAACAATTGGGTCAAGAAATTGTGAAATTTGATAACCTTGCGGTAAATCAGCGTAAAAATAATTTTTACGATCAAAAATAGATTTTTTGTTAATAGTAGCATTGATACCAAGGCCAGTTTTAATTGCCAAACGCACCGCCTCCTTATTAATAGTTGGAAGCATGCCAGGCATAGCAGCATCTATAAAAGAAGTTTGACTATTTTGCGGAGAACCAAATTTAGTAGCGCTACGAGAAAATAATTTAGAATTTGTTGCTATTTGAGCATGAATCTCGCAACCAATTACAATTTCATATTGATTATCTTTGCCTTCTATTAAATATTGAGTCATTTTAATATAGTTATAATAATTATCTTTAAGTAGCTTTTTGAGGAACCAAA
The DNA here is from genome assembly GCA_028040005.1 of Rickettsiales bacterium. Lineage (GTDB taxonomy): Bacteria > Pseudomonadota > Alphaproteobacteria > Rickettsiales > UBA1997 > CAJQHK01. Next base: position 4,422 of record JAOFKK010000020.1, on the reverse strand, counting down.
AAGATCAATTTTGTCAAATAAGATTTTAGTTTTTCGATATCTTATTTAAGATAGGCTACCTTCTTTTCTTAGCATTTTATCTACTTCTCCTAGGTGAGATTCTTCCTCAGTTATTTTTTGCACTGCATATTCTCTTATTAAGATATAATCAATATTATCTTCAGTTAATTGTAATAATTTTTTATATAAATTAAGGGATTGAGCCTCATGATCTTGTGATTCTGTTAATATGTCATCAATATTATGATTTTCAGTCTCTAATAATGGGCCAATGGCAAGGGAAGGGTGGCCACCATAATGAGTGATCATTTCTCCGGCTTCATTGGCATGAATTAGTGATTCATTAGCTTGTTCTTTAAGCCATTTAACAATAGGAATACGATTATGGCCAAAAATCATTAATGAATAATGGGTGTATCTTACTACTCCAGCTAATTCTGTTTCAAGAATTTCATTAAGAATATCGATTACTTGTTGTTTTATATTGCTCATAATATTAATTGTTAATTTAGATTAAATATATTGAAGATAGAGAATATTATTATCTATCTACTTCACCAAATACTATATCTTGGGTAGAAATTACCGACACAACATCGGAAAGTAAATGACCTTTAGCCATAAAATCAAGACCTTGTAAATGATAAAATCCTGGCGCTCTAAGTCTGGCCCTTACGGGTTTTGACCCGCCGTCAGAAATAATATAAACACCAAATTCACCTTTTGGGGCTTCAACATAGCCATAGCTTTCACCTTTTGGTACTTTATAGCCTTCAGTATAAATTTTAAAATGATGAATTAAGGCTTCCATTGATTCCTTCATTTCGGATCTGCTTGGAGGTGATATTTTTTTATCTTTAGATTTTACTTCGCCTTCTGGCATTTGTTCAATAGCTTGTTTGATAATTTTTAGTGATTGACGCATTTCTTCAACCCTAATTAAATAACGATCATAACAATCGCCATTTTTGCCAATAGGAACGTCAAATTCCATTTTGTCATAAACTTCATAAGGTTGTGATTTACGCAAATCCCAAGCAACACCAGAACCGCGCAACATTGGGCCAGAAAAGCCATAACTTAAAGCTTCTTCTTTAGTAACAATGGCAATATCAACCATTCTTTGTTTAAAAATACGATTATTAGTAAGTAAAGTTTCCATATCATCGATATATTTTGGAAATTTATCGACAAATTCCGAAATGTCGCCTAAAATACCCTTTGGTAGATCATAATTAACCCCGCCAGGTCTAAAATAGGCTGAATGTAACCTTGCGCCAGAGACTCTTTCGTAAAATTCCATTAATTTTTCCCTCTCCTCAAAAAGCCATAAAAATGGTGAAGTAGCACCAAGATCAAGACCTTGAGTGGTAATGGCCATAATATGGTTTAAAATACGGGTAATTTCACTAAATAAAACACGAATATATTGAGCGCGGATAGGAACTTCAACTTTAAGTAATTTTTCAATCGCAATACAATAGGCATGTTCCTGACACATAGGGGAAACATAATCCAAACGATCAAGATAGGGTAAGGATTGTATATAGCTTTTATGTTCCATTAATTTTTCTGTGCCACGATGAAGAAGGCCAATATGAGGATCGGATCTTTTAACAACTTCACCATCCATCTCTAAGATTAACCTTAATACACCATGAGCAGCTGGATGTTGAGGGCCAAAATTTAGGGTAATATTTTTGCTATTTTGGGTTTCTGATTCAATATTTAGGTTAATTTGATCACTCATTTAATAGATATTATTCATTAATGTTATATTTTGAGACATATGTATAATTGAATTCAGTTTGGTTTTTAGATAATTTTTGGACAAAATTAACATAAAATCAATTGTACAAAGGTCTCTTTTATTATCTTTCGGATATTTTTCTTTGTAAAGCAATTTTTAAGATCTTTTTTAAATTATAAATTGATTTATAATATTGATTCTTTGATAATTTCAACATCTCATCAATCTTAATTTCGATAATATTATGAATTTTAATTCTTTAGGAAATTACTTACTTGGTCTTTATGAAAATTTTAATAATAGCATATCGCAAATAGCTGATCTTTTTGCTATTATCCCTTATTTTAATCTGATATTGTTGGTTATGGTGATATTTTTTGCTTATCATCAATTTTCAATATTTTCTTGGCTTTTAATTGGATTATTGATCTTTATTCAATTTCAGCCAGATTTAGTATCATTTTCGTGGTATATTATTTTAACGATGATTGTTGGAGTTCCTATATTTCGTCGTAATTTAATAACTTTACCAATTTTTCTTTTTATTAAAGCTGCAAAATTAATTCCAAATATTTCTCAAACTGAATTAACGGCTTTAAAATCTGGAACAGTTTGGGTTGATGGTCAGCTATTTTCTGGAAAACCTAATTTTAAAAAAATATTTGCAGAACAATATCCAACCCTATCTAGGGCAGAAAAAGATTTTATTAATAATGAGGTTGAAGAATTATGTAAAATTTCTAAGGATGAGGAAATTTACGAACAAAAAAATCTTCCAGTAAATGTTTGGAAATATCTCAAAGAAAATAAATTTTTTGGTATTATTATTCCAAAAAAATATGGTGGTTTAGAATTTTCTGCTTTTGGTCATAGCGAGATTATTCAAAAATTATCTTCTAGATCGGCCCCTCTTGCAATTACTGCTATGGTACCAAATTCTTTAGGTCCAGCTGAATTATTATTACATTATGGTACTGATGAACAAAGAGATTACTATTTACCGAGATTGGCCAATGGTACTGATATACCTTGTTTTGCCCTAACTGAACCAAATGCCGGCAGTGATGCTACTTCAATTACATCACATGGTGTATTATTTAAAGATCATAATGATGATATTAAAATTAAGCTTAATTGGACAAAAAGATATATCACTTTAGGAGCTGTTGCAACAGTAATTGGCTTAGCTTTTAAGTTAAAAGATCCTGAAAATTTACTTGGAATGGGCAGTGATTTAGGTATTAATTGCGCTTTAATTCCAAATCAAACTAAGGGTGTTATTCAGGGTAGAAGGCATGATCCTTTATCTACTCCTTTTATTAATTCTCCAATTGATGGTAAAGATGTTATTGTAGGATTAGATGCTATTATTGGTGGTAAGGATGGCGTTGGTAAAGGTTGGGAAATGTTGATGGAATCATTAGCTGCTGGTCGTGGTATTTCTTTACCTTCAACAAGTTGCGGTGGTGCTAAAATGGTTGCGCGATATATTGCTAATTATGCATCTATTAGGCAACAATTTGGTTTACCAATTGCAAAATTTGGTTCAATTGAGAAGGTTTTAGCTAAAATATTTTCTAAAACTTATATTTTAGATGCTCTTAGATGCTTTACTGCTGGTGCAGTTGATTCTGGAGCAAAGCCAGCGGTTGTAAGTGCTATTGCCAAATATCATTCTACCGAAATGTTCCGAAATGTAACAAAGGACGCTATGGATATTGCTGCTGGTGCTGGCATTATTCGTGGTAAAAGGAATATTCTTTCCAATGCTTATTTTTCTGCACCAATTGGCGTGACAGTAGAGGGCGCCAATATTATTACTCGTAGTTTAATTCAGTTTGGTCAGGGCGCTATTATGTGTCACCCATTTTTATATCGTGAAAATGAAGCTTTACAAAATAATGATTTAATTGGATTTGATCTATATTTATCAGCACATTTAGGATATATTTTGCGCAATAAGATTAGAATGATATTTTTATCTCTTACTCGTGGTTATTGTCATATTCCAACTAAAATGTTTGGTATATCTGCCCAATATGAGAGAAAATTATCTTGGGTATCTGCATCTTTTGCTTATTTTGCTGATTTAGCTATTATTAGATTTGGAGGTGACATAAAAAGACAAGAAAAAATCAATGCTAGATTTGGTGATATTTTGTCAAATATGTATCTTGCTGTTTGTGTTTTAAAAAAATTCCAATTTGAAAATAAATCAATTGAGGAAGAAAAATTCATTAGATATATTCTTGATGATATATTTGCTGATATTGATGAGGCTTTTTCTGGAATATTTAAAAATTTATTTCCAAATAAGATATTAGGATTAATTAATTTACCTTTTATTATTTTATTTAAATTAAATCCATTTTCTTTTGGGTCAAAAGATAGTGATGAAAGAAAAATCGCCGATCAATATTGTAAATCTGGATATTTAAAAGATAAATTAACCAAAGGAATATATATTCCTAATGATGTTGATGAGGTTTTGGGTCGTTTAGAAAATGCTTTAGATCTTTATGAAAAAACCGCCGAGCCTCGTGATAGAATTAAAAAAGCCATTAAGAATAAAAAATTACCAAAATTACCAATCAAGATAATTCTTGATGATGCTTTGCGTCATAATATTATTTCTCAGGAGGAGTTTGATCAATTGCAAGAAAGTGAGGCTG
>JAOFKK010000002.1 GCA_028040005.1 Rickettsiales bacterium | reverse complement strand
CAATACTGGGAGGGGGAGATTTTTGCTAATCAAAGAAATTTCTGATTGCTCCAGGAGCAAAAATTGACCCCTTATTAAGATTAAATCTTAATTTATTATCAATAGAGGGTATTTTTTGTAATTGATATTTGCCAGCAAAAATGCCACCACCATCTTCGCCAACTAAAATGGGCGATATAATATGTTTAATTATAGGTAAATCACCTATGCCAAATAATCTATTAATTAAATATCCAGGAATAAATAGACCATTAATATCAATTTTACCATCAATTATTCCAATATTTCCCTTAGCAGTTACGCCGAGATAATTGTTGCTAATAATAAATTTTTCTATTTCTAAAACACCATTCTTAATGTTAAAATTAGAATCTAAATCTTGGAAAATCATAATATCTTCTGAATCTAGCTGATCTCTTATTTTGGCAAAAAAACTATCTTGTGCGATTTGTATATCATCTTTAGCTATTTTATAGTCTTTTTTATTATAGGATTTGCCAAAAATAATAACATTATCATCTTTGACTTTCATTTGAGATTTAATAATTAAATCGCCTTCTAATATTTTGTCATATATGCCAAAACCTCTAGCAAGAGGTGCTATATTATGTATTTTGCCATTAATTTGGGTAATTTTTTTGAGAGGGTAGGGTTTAAAATCAATATTTATTATTTCTTTTCCATTTTGTTTGGCATGAATAAAGCTATTAATACATAATGCGTAATTACAATTAATGTTAATATCGACATCATTTAAAGTAACATCATTGGCTAAAATTAAATCATCGATTATTATTTCTAAATCATTGAGCCTATATTTAAAATTATTTTGATTATTCTGGTCATTCGATTTTAAAATTGATTGTAATTTATTTAGATCGAGCTTTTTACCTTTTATGGATAATTTTTGGATAGATGCCTTATTACTTACTTCATAAAATAATTTAAAATCAGGATGTATTAAATTTAATTTATTAATTTGACTGTCTTTTATGTTAAAGGATAAGTCGCCCTTTAATAAATTATCATTTAAAATTAAAAGATTTATATCGTTAAAAATTAATGAGTTATTTTTTGGAATAATATTGAAAGATAATTTTGATATTATATTTTTATCTTTTTTAATTGATAGGGGTTTAAAATTAATATCAGATTTTGTTAAATCAATTTGATTGGTAAAAATATTGGAATTAGCTTTTTTGGTAATATCGATATTCATATTAGATTTTTCCTCAACATAATTATTATTGAGATTTTTAATCTTAGAGTGAATTTGTAAGTAGGTATCTTGTAATTTAATCTGATCATTTAGAAAAATAACCAAATCAATATAGCTATTAGCATAGCCATTAATATAATTGCCAATATTTTTTGCAAAATCTGACTGATAATTAACATGTTTTAATAAATCTTCTGCTCTGCCTGCAATATTACCTCTTATTTGCAATGATGGTATTTCTTGGAAAAAATCTGGAATTGTAATGGTGGCGGATTTAATTTTACTTTGTAATAATGAGCCATTATTAGCGGTTATTTTCATTGAATTATTATCAAAATGAGCCTTGCCAGATATGTTATAAATAGTCGGAAAATATTTATCATATAAAATAGCAGCATTATCAAAATCAAAATTAGCATCAATATTGATCAATTTATTTTGATCAAATTGCATAGATATATTTGATTTATTGATTTGAAAAGATTTTATATGTCTTAAAACCCATTTTTTAATATTATCATCGCCGGGGATTAAAACTGGCCATAATTTAGAAAGATCTTTGCGGGTTAAATTATTGAGAGATAGGTTGATATTATATTTATTAGGATTTTTAAAATTTATATCACCTAAAAATTTAATATCATTATCAAAATTAAGATCAAAATTAACATTTTTTAATAATTGATCATTAATATAATAATCTCCAAAAAGCTTTAAATCAGAAAAAGAAACCTTATCTTGGAAAATATGATCATTATTAATGGCGCCATTTGCCGATTGCAACATGAAGGATATAATATTATTATCAGAATTTGATTTAAGAGTAAAATTACTGGCAATTTGCCCCTCTATTGTTGCTAGATCTGATAATTTTGGATGTAAATTAGCGATGAATTTATTATCTATTTTAGATAATATAATGTCACATATGGAGTCATCATCCTCAAGGTAGCATTTTTTTTGTAATTTAATATTTTGTTTATCAAGGATAATATTTGCTAAGAAATTTGATTTTTGCTTGTTAATTTTTAGATCAAAATCCTTAATTAAGATTGTTTTATTGGGATTGTTATTTTTTATAAGATTTATATTAACATTATCAATTTTGACCTTTCTGATATCACTTTCTAAGAAGTTTGAAATAATATTGTTAATTTTAAGATTAAAATTATTATTCTTTTGCAAATATGAGTGATATTTGATATTTAAATCTGCAATTTCAATTTTATTAATAGTCGATTGTAGCAAAATTAAATTAAAAATAGAAAAAGTTAATTTAACCTTTGGTATTTCGATAAATAAATTTGAATGCGATAATTGAACATCATTTAAGTGCGCGATAATATTAAAATTATTCCTTTTTATTTGAATGTTATTTATTTGTATTTTGTCATTTTTATCTAGGTAAGAATCGATTCTTGATTCAATTTTGTTGGTTAGGAAGGGTAGAGATTTTTGCTCAGTGCTGATTAAAATTAAAAAATAAGATATTGATATAAAAATCAATAAAAATAGGAGAAATGCAATCTTGATGATAAATGCTATAGCTGATTTCACCTTACAATAAATTATTGAACAATCTTAAAGGTAGGAATAAAAATCAAAGCAGAAAATTCACCATTGTTAAATATAATGTCAAAATCATATTCTGATTCACGCAATTTTTGATCTATGCCTTTTTCTTCTATTGCTTTACTGATATTATCTTCTTCAATATAATCTCTGATGGTTAAAACAAAAACTACCCTATCAAGATGATCAAAAATAATATTAATATCAATATTTACCAAATGAGCCTTAAGCAAGACTGATAAGGTCTTTTTAATAGATTCGATAATAATATTAGGATCAATCTTAACTTTTGGAATGCGGGTATTTTCAATATTAACATGAATATATTCTTTCAGTTTAGAACTAAGAGAAGAAACTATATCATTTAATAATTTAACTGGATCATGTATTTCTGCATTTTCATCGATAATATTATTAACATGACCAACTTCTAAATAATTATTAGTTAAGGCAGTTAATTTTAAAGATGCTGTGTAAATTCTATTAAGATCAATTAAGTATTTTTGATGTGGGAATGGTCCATAAGGTTCACTGCGCAAAATTTCAGATAGGTGATTAATAATTTTAATATTTTCCATAATATTATTCGGTAAAATATTAGAAATTTGTTCAGTAATATTTTTAACCCTATTGTTAAATTGTGATGCAACCATAGTTGCATTGGATAATTTTTCCTTAATTTTGGCAATTAGAATGTCAAAATCAATTGGCTTAACAATATAATCATTGGCACCCATATTGCTACCTTTGATTAAATCTTCTTTAGTAGAAAGTGCTGTTAGTAATATGAATGGAATATTGCAATATTTAGTTTTACTCTCCCTTACTTTTGATAAAAGTTCTAATCCGCTAATATTTGGCATCATAATGTCTGAAACGACCAATCCAATATCGGAATTTTGACTTAAAATTTCAAAAGCATCTGCACCATCTGCTGCTGCTATTACTTCAAAACCTTCATCTTGTAAAATATCAACTATATTTTCTCTAATATCAACCTCATCTTCTGCGCAAAGAATTTTTGTTTTTTGATTAGTCATTTTTAAGTTATAATTTCAGATTTAGGGAAATTTCTCAGAACCTCGCCAGCAAGGATAGATTCATTATTACTATTTTGGGTATTTTTTTTGTTATTATCAACAATTAATTGTTCAAAATTAGCAATATTAGACATATAGCAAATTCTGACCAAAATCATTTCAAAAGACATTTTATGATTTTGTGATTTTTTTAATTCATCTATGCCCTTTGCTAACATTTGCCATATTCTTGCTAATTCGGCAATTGATATATTATTGGCAATCTCATTCATTTTGTCCAAAGAGATTTGAGCAATATTGGATAATTGATAATTTTTAATAGTTTTAAGGAGCGTTATATCGTGAATTATTGATAATAATTCTGCAGCAAGAGATGTTATGTCAATTGATTTATCATAAAAATCATTGAATATTTTAATGACATTTTCTACGTCACCCTTTAAGAGATTCTCTATAAAATCAATGATAGAATTTTTATCAACCAAGCCAATCATTTCTTCAAATATATCACTAGTTAATAATTTTTCATAATTATTATATGATAAGGCCTGATCCAAAAGCGATAAAGCATCACGCATTGAACCTTCAGATAAATTGGCAATTAAATTTAAAACTCTTTCTTGCGCTTCAAAAGATTCTTTCTCTAAAATTTCTTTTAAGTGAGAGGATATTTTCTCAGTTGTGATTCTTTTAAGGTCAAATCTTTGACAACGAGATATTATAGTAATTGGAATTTTTTTAATTTCCGTTGTAGCAAAAATAAATTTAACATGGGCAGGCGGTTCTTCAAGGGTTTTAAGTAATGCGTTAAAAGCATTATTACTAAGCATATGAACCTCATCAATAATATAGACCTTGTAACGACCAATTGATGTAGCATATGATATATTGTCAATAATTTCCCTGATATCATCTACGCCAGTTTTTGATGCTGCATCCATTTCAATGACGTCAGGAAATGTAGAATTAGCAATTGATAGGCAAGTTGCGCATTTGCCACATGGGTTAGAAGCGTTTTTTAAGGTGCCATCTTCGCCAATACAATTAAGGGCTTTGGCAATAATACGGGCAGTTGTTGTTTTGCCGATTCCTCTAATGCCACTTAAGATAAATGCGTGGGCAATTTTATCTTGCTTAATAGATGATAATAAAGTTTGCACAAGAACCTCTTGACCTACTAGCTCTGATAAAATATTTGGTCTGTATTTTCTTGCTAAAACTTGATATGACATTATTTTGATGTTGACTTATAAAATATAATCTATTATAATTAAAGGTTGTGTATTGTTAACTAATTAAGTAAGCTTATTATTTATAAATTTAATATAAAATATGTTAGATTTATTAACAATAACTTATTTTACAAATTTTTATAAAAATGGAAAATAAGATCAAAAATATTAATTCATATAATAAATTCGTTGATTTAATGGATAATATCCTTTCTTTAACTGAAGAAATTAAAGCAAATTTTAATGAAGAATTTTCTCATAAATATAGTTTTGAGAATTCTCTTAAAATCAGATTAGACAAAAAATAAAATCTATATCTGCTAATCAATCAATAATTAATTTGCTACTCGATTAATGCAGATATATCTCCCAATAGCTGAAATTCCTATTAATATATTATGGATTATATCCCTTGGCTTTATAACGGGAATATTATCTGGTATGTTTGGTATTGGCGGTGGTTTTATCGCCACTCCAATGTTAATTTTTATGGGAATACCACCTTTAGTTGCCGTCGCAACTTCCGCTAATCAAATTACCGCCTCTTCAATTTCTGGTCTTTTATCTCACACTAAGCAAAAAAATGTCGATTTTAAAATGGGTTTTACCCTGATATTTGGTGGTATTTTTGGCTCTATAATTGGCATTATTATCTTTAGAATGTTGCAGGATATGGGTCAGGCTGATGTTTTTATCTCGATCATTTATGTTATTTTCTTGGGATTTATTGGTATTACCATGGTCATTGACAATCTTAGAACTATTTTAAAAGAAAAATACGAGATTGAAACCCGTAACAAGAGAAAGCAAAGAAAATTATTTATCAAATTTAGCAAAAGATTAAATAAATTGCCATTTAAGGTTTATTTTCCTAAATCCGATGTCGAGCTTAGCCTTATTATACCTATTTCTATTGGCGTTTTTGCTGGATCATTAGTTTCGATGATGGGAATTGGTGGTGGTTTTGTTGTTGTTCCCGCTATGATTTATATCCTTAAAATGCCACATCGAGTTATAACTGGTACTTCATTATTTCAAATTGTGTTTATTGCTGTTGGCGTAACTGTGATGCAGTCAGTTGTTAATAATACTGTTGATATTGTATTGGCTGCAATAATGATTATTGGCTCAGTTATTGGGGTGCAATTTGGTATTAAAAAGGCTAAAAATATGGATAGTGATAGTTTAAAATTATTGCTTGCTATTATGATTTTACTTGTTTGTTTTAAAATGTTTTCGCAATTATTTTTAGAACCTACTAGCCTATATAATATTGAGATTATTAAATAAATTGAAAAATTTAAAATAAACTTTAAAATATCCCTTTGATTTAATACCAAAATTCATATTAAAATATAAAGCTAGATTGTTTAATTTTATATATAGTTTTTAAGGTGAATTTTGGTATAATATAAATAATATGACACAAAAAAGGGAAAATTCTAAAGAAAATCAATCTATTCCAAATTATAAAGATAATTTTTATTTGACCAAAAGGTTATTTCAGGATTATGTTTTTCCTTATAAGGGCATGTTTTTTTTGTCGATCTTTTTTATGTTCATTATTGCTGGCACAACAGGCGCCATTGCCTATTTAATTCAGCCAGCCTTAGATCAAGTATTGGTACAGGGCAATAAACAAATGTTAGCTTTAATACCAATTGCAATTATTGCAGTTTCAATTGTTAAAGGTTTGTCCACTTATTTCCAAGTTTTATTGATGAATTATATCAGTACTTACATTACTGCCGACCTTCGAAAAGAACTTTATAAACATTATATTTATTCTGATATTTCTGCCCTTAATAGCACCTCCTCTGGCGATATGATTGCTAGAATTATGATGGATATTGGTAGAATTGTTGGTGGTATTTCAACGGCTGTAAATGGCTTTTTTAAACAATTAGTGACATTATTTGTTTTAATTGGAGTCATGTTTTATCAAAATTTTACGTTGGCAATAATTGGATTTATTGGCTTTCCATTAGCTGCTTACCCACTTTATAAAATTGGCAAAAAATTACGACATTTATCTTTTGGTGATCAAGCTGCTGCCCAAAAATTCCTTTCTCAAATGGATGATTCTTTACAATATGGTAAATTAGTTAAATCCTATAATTGTGAAAAATTTGAAGTAAATAGAATGGGAGTAATAATTGATTTTATGACGAAATTAGGTAAAAAAATTGCCCGATTATCATCAATTTCCTCACCAATGGTTGAAATGCTATCTTCAGTTGGTATTGGCTGTGTTATCTGGTATGGTGGCTATCAAGTAATTGCGGGAGAAACAACAGCCGGAGCCTTCATGTCATTTTTCGCTGCTATGATGATGGCTTATAAGCCTTTAAAATCAGTTTCTGGTATGAATTCTAGTATCCAAATGGGTCTTGGAGCAACAGAAAGATATTTTGAAACAATTGATCAAAAACCAAAAATTAAAGATAAAAAAAATGCTAAACAAATTGGCTTAATTCAAGGTCAAATCCAATTTAATAATGTCCATTTTAATTATATTGAAGATAAAATTGCTTTAAATGGTTTAAATTTAAATATTGAAAAAGGTAAAGTAACAGCTCTTGTTGGCCCTTCAGGTGGTGGTAAATCAACCATTATGAGTATGATTTTAAGATTTTATGATCCAAAGAAAGGTAAAATTACCCTTGATGGCCATGATATTAAAGATATGACTTTAAATTCTCTTAGATCTTCTATGTCGGTTGTTAATCAGGAAGTTATGCTTTTTGACGATACTATAATTGAAAATATCCGCTATGGTAAGGAAGATGCCACAAAGGAAGAAATTATCGCAGCTGCCAAAATGGCAGAAGCTGATGAATTTATTAAGGAATTGCCAAATAAATATGATGCCGAAATTGGTCAAAATGGCGTGGTTTTATCAGGTGGTCAAAGACAAAGAATTGCCATTGCCAGGGCAATTTTATATAATGCACCAATTTTATTGCTTGATGAAGCCACTTCGGCTCTTGACCCAATTTCTGAAAATTTAATTAAGAATGCTCTTAATAAATTAATGAAGGGTCGTACAAGTGTTGTTATTGCCCATAGGCTTTCAACCATTATGCATGCGGATAAAATTTGCGTAGTGATGAATGGTAAAATAGTTGAAGAAGGTTCACATAAGGAATTATTAAAATTAGAGGGTGAATATGCTAATTTATATAATAAGCAATTTGAAATAATGAGTGATGAGCAAAATACCTAATTTTACCTTTGACCAGATATTTTATAATATAGATTTTTCTGATTTTAAGGAAGATTATTTTAATAATTTACAGCAAAAAATTATTGTCGAAAATCAAGATAGAGGAATTTTTGATTTACCAAATCGTTATCAATCATATTTAAAAAAATCCCTGGAAATTTCTGATGAAATTAAAAGTAAATATAAAAATCTGGTAATTTGCGGCATGGGAGGTTCTTCACTTGGTGCCAAAGCTCTTTGTGGTAATAATTTTTATGATGCTCATCATCATAAATCGCAAAATAAAATTTATTTTATTGATAATATTCATTATCATAATCTTTGTGAATTCTTAAAAATATTAGATTTTGACAAAACGGCCTTTTTATTTATTTCCAAATCTGGCAGAACTATTGAAACTATTTGCCAAACATTATTTATTACTGATTATTATCAAAATAAATTAAAATATAATGAATCAGAGAATCTTTATTTTTTAACTGAAAATCGGGAAGAAAATAACCCTCTATTTAAAATTGCCAAAAAACATAATCGATCAATCATTGAGCATGACGGGGATATTGGTGGTCGATATTCTTGCTTTACACCTGTTGCTCTTATTCCTGCTGCTTTTTATGATATTGATATTAAAAAATATTTATTAGGGGCGGTTAATTTGATTGAGTCTTTTTTGCAAAAAAGAACCGATATTATAGCAAAAGGTGTATATTTTTTACAAAATTGTCAAAAAAATGGCTTAAATATTCAAGTTTCTATGCCATATTTAAGCAGATTATATCATTTTAATTATTGGTATAATCAGCTTTTGGCAGAATCAATTGGTAAAAATGGCCTTGGTATTACACCTCTTAAGGCTGTTGGAAGTGTTGATCAACATAGTATTTTACAATTATTTCTTGATGGTCCTAATGATAAATTTTTTACTTTTTTAACTAGCAATCATCAAAATAAAGGTAATAAAATTAATGTACCAAATTATTTGCAAGATGATTTAAAATATCTTGATAATAATAGATTGGGTGATGTAATATATGCCAATCAAGAGGCAACGATTAGAACTATTAAAAATAAACAACATCCAATTCGAAAATTTAATTTTGATAATTTAGATGAATCTGGATTTGGTGAAATTATGATGTATTTTATGTTGGAAACAATATTTTATGCTAAAATTTTGGATATTAATCCCTTTGATCAACCTGCTGTTGAGGAGGGCAAGGTTTTTGCCAAAGAAATGTTAATTAATTAAAAATGAAAGGAATTATTTTAGCTGGTGGTAGTGGTACCAGATTATCGCCAATTACCAATGCTATTAGTAAGCAATTATTGCCTGTTTATGATAAGCCGATGATTTATTATCCCTTGTCAAACCTTATGAATATTGGCATTAAGGATATTATGATTATTAGTACGTCAGAGGATTTGCCAAGAATTGAAAATTTGTTAGGAGATGGTAAAGATTTAGGAATTAATTTATCTTACAAAATTCAACCATCACCAGACGGCATTGCTCAAGCCTTTATTTTGGCAGAGGATTTTATTGGCAATGATTCTGTAAGTTTAATTTTGGGTGATAATATTTTTTATGGCAGTGAAATTAGTGGTATTGAAGTAGATAATAATTTTAAAAATGCTCAAAATTTAACTGATGGTGCTTATGTTATTGCTTATCGCGTTAGTGACCCTGAAAGATATGGTGTGGTAGAATTAGATGAAAATAAAAAGGCAATTTCTATTGAAGAAAAGCCAAAAAATCCTAAATCAGATTTTGCCGTTACTGGTTGGTATTTTTATGATAATAAGGTGGTAGATATTGCTAAAAATATTAAACCATCAGCTCGTGGAGAGTTAGAAATTACCGATGTTAATAATGTGTATTTAAAAGAGAAAAAATTATCAGTTTTAAGAATGAATCGTGGCTTTGCTTGGCTTGATGCGGGCACTCATGATTCTTTACATAAATCAGCGCAATTTATTGAAGTGGTTGAAAATAGACAAGCAATTAAAATTGGCTGTATTGAAGAAACTGCTTTTAATAGGGGGTATATTTCTAAAGATGATTTACAAAAATTAGCAGATAAATTTAAGATTGGTAATAGCTATGGCGATTATTTAAGAAAAATTATCAAATTCTCACATTAAATATGCAAATTGAAAATACACCAATTGCTGGTTTAAAAATAATAAAGCTTAATTTATTTGGTGATGATAGGGGTTTTTTTGTTGAAAAATTCAAATTATCAAAATTCCAAGAATTTGGTTTACCAAGCGATTTTGTGCAAGAAAATCACTCAAAATCTAGCCCAAATGTTATTCGTGGCTTGCATTATCAATTTAACCCAAAGCAGGGTAAATTAGTTGGCTGCACTTCTGGCAAAATATTTGATGTGGCAGTGGATATTAGAAAAGATTCCCCAACCTTAGGTAAATATTTTGGTATTATTTTAGATCAGGCAACATTATTGTGGATTCCTCCTGGTTTTGCCCATGGTTTTTGCGCTATTGGTAATGAAAATGCTGATTTATATTATAAAATTACAGGTGGAGAATATAATCCGGAAGGTGAAGGTGGAATTATGTGGAATGATCCTGATATTAATATTGATTGGAATATAAAAAATCCAATAATTTCCGATAGGGATAAGGGGCAAATTAGTTTTGAAGAATATTTAAAAGATCCAAAATTTTAAACAATGCTACAAAAAGACATTAGATGGCAACAAAGATTTAATAATTATCAGAAAGCTCTTTCTATGCTATCTAAATTTATTCAAAAAACAGATTTGAATGAATTAGAAGAGCAGGGTTTAATCCAATCTTTTGAATATACTCATGAATTAGCATGGAAAACATTAGCGGATTTTATTAAGGATAGTGGTAATAGTAAAATTTATGGCTCAAAAGATGCCGCAAGAGAGGCTTTTAATTTGGGCTTGATATCTAATGGAGCAATTTGGATGGATATGATAGTAAGTAGGAATATGACTTCCCATACTTATAATGAAGAGACGACTATTAAAATTATATCAGCTATTAAAAATAATTATTACCAAGAATTTCAAAAATTAGAAAAAAAATTTCTAGAATTATTATGAAATTTGGCCTTAAAGAATCGGATATAGCAAAAATAAATCAAATTTTTGTTAAAAGTAATAAAATAGAGGAGGTGCTATTATATGGCTCTAGGGCTATTGGTAATTATAGAGAGGGGTCGGATATCGACTTAACAATTAAAGGTAATATTGAATTTGAAGATTTGCAAAGAATTATCAATGAGTTGGATGATTTGTTTTTGCCATATAAATTTGATATTTCTATATTTAAAAACATTAATAATAATGATCTTATTGATCACATCAAAAGAGTGGGGATGATTTTTTATAAAAAAGACAAAAAATAATGACAAATTTATTAGTAACAGGAGGTGCGGGTTTTATTGGCAGTTCCTTTGTAGGACAGCAAGTAAAAAAAGGCAATAAGGTGATAGTGCTTGATAAATTAACTTACGCCGGAAAGAAAGAGAATTTAACTTGGATAGGAGAAGATAAATATAAATTAATTATAGGGGATATAAATGATGAAGAATTGGTCGGCAATATTATTACAAAATATAATATTGATAAAATAATTCATTTTGCAGCAGAAAGCCATGTTGATAATTCTATTAAAAATCCAGATGCTTTTATTCAAACTAATATTAATGGCACACATTCTTTGCTCAAGGCGGCCTTGAATCAATATAAAAAGAATCCTAATTTTCATTTTCATCATATTTCAACCGATGAAGTTTTTGGTGATTTGCCATTGGAAGGTAATGATAGATTTAATGAGGAAACCCCATATAATCCTTCTTCACCCTATTCTGCCTCTAAGGCGGCATCTGATCATTTAGTGCGCGCTTATTACAAAACTTATAATTTGCCAATTACCATCAGTAATTGTAGTAATAATTATGGCCCAAGACAACATGGTGAAAAATTAATTCCAACCATTATTAGAAAAGCAATTGCAGGTGAGCAAATTGGTATTTATGGTGATGGTAAAAATATTCGTGATTGGATTCATGTTGATGATCATAATAGGGCGGTAGATTTGATTTTAGAAAAGGGTAAAATTGGTCAAACTTACTGTATTGGCGGTAATAATGAGCTTAATAATAACCAAGTTGTCAATAAAATTTGTGAAATTTTAGATCAAATTAAACCCAAATCTGATAAAAAATCTTATAAGGAGCAAATTGCTTATATTAAAGATCGTGCTGGTCATGATCAAAGATATGCTATTGATGGCACAAAAATTGAAAATGAATTAGATTTTAAAAATCAAGTTACCTTTGAAGAAGGATTGCAAAAATTAATTGAGGAGGATGCTAAATAAAGAAGTAACAATTATTATTCTTACCTATAAAAGTTCTCACATTGTTTGTAATGCAATTGATAAAATAATAGAAAAGGGTTATAGGATAATTATTGTTGATAATGGTAGTAATGATGATATTGCAACAATTTTACAACAAAATTATCCAAATTCTAAAATTGAATTAATTTTGCTTGAAAAAAATGTTGGCTTTAGCAAGGGCAATAATGTTGCCTTAAAAATGGTAAAAACCAAATATTCCTTATTACTTAACCCCGATGCCATAATTACAGAAGATTCAATTGATAATATGGTAATTGAGGCTGACAAATATAAGGATGTTGCGATGGTTAATCCTATATTTTTTAGCGAAGAAGAGCCAAATAAAGATCAAATAGTAGCAAGAATTAAAGATGTTAAAAATGATATAGAATATATTAAATTTATTTGTTGTGGTGCGTCCCTAATGAAAATGAGTATTTTTAATAAAATTGGTTTTTTAGATGAGAATATATTTTTATATGCTGAAGATGATGAAATTTCTCACCGAGTAATAGATAATAATTATAAAAATATTTTGGTAAAAAACGCCATTTGTTCCCATATTAATCAAGCATCTGTAAAAACTGAAAATAAATGGCAAAAATATAGGTTAATTTATTTTAGATCTTGGCATCAGGGCTGGGGCAAAACCTATCTTAAAAAAAGAAAAAAGAATATCCTAAAAATTTGGGTAAAAATATTTCATAGATTATTATTATCAATATTTTATTTATTAAAATTTGATTTGACTAATGCCATTAATCGCTTTGCTATTTTTAATGGTTCAATTGCCAATTTAATTGGCATTGATTGCTTTAAAAAAGACAATCAAATCCCAAAAATAAAAAAAGAAATTATATCGTGAAAATAAAGAGTATCATTATTTTTGGAAAGAATGGTCAAGTTGCCAGCGATCTATTAAAAATTTTTTCTATCAAAAAAAAATTTAATATTATCAATTATTCTAGCAAGGATATTGACTTTTCTGATCTTAAAGATTTAACAAAATTTCTAATAAAATTACCAAAAACAGATTTAATAATTAATGCAACTGCCTACAATCAAGTTGATGGGGCTGAGGATGAGAAAGAACTGGCAGAAGCAATTAACCATAAAGCAGTCTCTTTAATTGCAAAATATTGTAAAAAAAATGATGTAAGACTAATTCATTATTCAACAAATTATGTTTTTGATGGTAAGGGTAAAAAGCCCCACAAAGAAGATAATACTACAAATCTTAAGCCTCTTGGAATTTATGGTAAAAGTAAATTAAATGGTGAAAAAGCAATAATAAAATCAGACTGTGACTATCTAATTTTTCGCGTTGCAACCGTCTATAATTTAAATCAAGAAAATAATTTTGTTAATAAGATAAAAAAACTAACCAAGACAAACAAGGAACTAAAAATAGTTAATGATCAAATTTGCAACCCTATTAATAGCTATGATATTGCCGAAAATACCATAAAAATAATTGAGGAGTTGCAAGAAAAATCAAAATTTAAAGAGATTTATCACCTAGTCAGTAAAAAATCACTATCATATTGTGACTTTGCCAAAAAAATAACTAACAATATTAAAGGTTTAAAAATAACTCCCGTTTCCAGCAATCACTTTCCAACAAAAGCCAAAAGACCATTAAATGGTGCGTTAGATTGTGGCAAAATAAAGAAGGATTTTAATATTGAGATTCAGAATAATTATAAGGATGTAACAATAATTATTGTTACCTACAATAGCTCTCATATTGTGGGGCAGGCTCTAAAAAATATAATAAATAAGGGTTATAGAATAGTTGTTATTGATAATGGCAGTAATGACAATATTCAAAAATATCTACAAGATAATTTTAAAGGATCTGGAATTAAGTTAATTTCATTAGAAAATAACATCGGTTTTGGTAGAGCTAATAATTTGGCGCTAAAGGAGGTTACAACCAATTATGCTTTTTTATTAAATCCAGATGCAATTATTAATGAAAAATCAATTGATAATTTGGTGAATGAAGCGGGTAAAGATAAAAAAGTTGCCTTAGCTAATCCCTTAGTAATATCAACTCACACCCTAGATAAGAACGATATTCATAAAAAAGTTGATGAATATAAAAATAACTTCAAAACCTTCAAAGAAAGCAGTAACACTATAGAGACAGATTTTATGTGTGGCGGATATATGCTGATAAAAATTAGTTACTTTAAAGAAATAGGCTTTTTTGATCGGAATATATTCTTATATGGCGAAGATCATGAAATTTCTAATAGATCTTTAGTTAATAACTATAAAAATATCTTAGTTAAAAACTCTCTTGTCTACCATGTCGGCCAATTATCTACAAATATTAAAAACAAGAGGGAGCAAAAAAAAATGCTATATTTTAGAAATTGGCATATGGGGTGGGGCAAGTCATACCTAGAAAGAAAGAGAAAATCATATCTGAAGGTGTGTTTTAAGGCTTTGCAGAAGCTACTTTCTACTATTATTCATTTAATTATTTGTGACAATAAAAAAAGAACAATATATTGCGCTACATTCTGCGGAATGACATCAAACTTAGTGGGAATTAGCTGCTTTAATAAGAAAAATAATAAAACCAAAATCAGCTCAATAAAATTGATTTAGATGACAAAAATAATACAATTTCTTAACAATGTAGGTAACCATATTGGTGGTATTGAGCAGTGTGCGATCAATTATTCCAAGGCATTTTCTTTAGATCCAAAATATAATATTTATACAATATTACCAAATAAAAATATATGTTATAAAGATCAATTGGTTGGGGAGTTGTTCGAGGTTAGTATAAAAAATAAAATAAAGCTCTTTATATCAATCATATTTATAATTCATAAGGTAAGGCCAGATTTTATAATATTACATTGCTCGAGGGGTTTAAAACTATTTCAAATTTTATCAAAAATTTATAAATTTAATATAGCAGGAGTAAATCACGGGTTTAATTTAAATAAATTTATAAAACATGCAGATTTTCTGTTTTGTATAAACAAGTCTCAAATTAAACAATTAACAGACAGGGTAAAAAATAAAAAACCAGATATAGTATATTTTCCAAACGTTACCGAAGTTAATAAAAATATAGAAAAAAAAGTTATAAGCAATAAGGTTGTAATAGGTACCCTATCAAGAATAGATTTTAAATATAAAAATCTAGATAAAATAGTTTTGGCGGCAAAAATTATGAAAAATAAAGATATGGATTTTATATTTCATATTGGTGGCGATTATGGCGAAATAGGCAGATTAAAAAAAATGGTGCATGATTTTGGTCTAAATGATAAGTTTTTATTTAAGGGTTTTATTAAAGATAAGGCAAATTTTTTTAGTGAAATTGATATTTTTTGCATGCCATCAAAAGAAGAGACTTTTGGTATATCCTATATTGAGGCGATGGCACATAAAGTACCATGTATTGCAACTAATACAGTTGGTGCTATGGAGATATTTTCAAGAAAAGATAGTGCCATTATTATAGATAAAAACAAAGAGGAAGAGATAGCTAATGAAATTTATAGATCTATTAAATTACTTATAGGAAATAAAGAATTAAGGGAAAATATTGTTAATGAATCTCATTTAATTGTAAAACAACAATTTTCTTGTGATGCTTTATTAAATAGATTTGATTACGTTCTGTTCAAGTAAAAAACATATATGATTGTTTAAAATGAAATATCCTAGTATTAAAGATGAAATCAAGAGAAATAAAAAATATTTTGACGATATCTTATTGGATCTACATAATGAAAAAGATAATATTCAAAAAATACAAATTATTAAAAATGCCACTAATTTTGCTACATCCCATCAGATAGGAATATTTAATTCTCCTTTAATAGAAGAATCACTTATTGATATATCAAAATTTATCAAATGTAATATTGATAATGATTACAACAGGAATACATTTCTTCATATATTTACTAAATGTTATTATACTGGTGGTCACACCAGAATATGTGAAAAGTGGATAAAATATTCTCCTAATGATGAAATTCATTCTGTTATTTTAATAAATCAAGAAAATGACAAAATACCACAAAATTTAATAAGTGATATAAAAGATAAAAATGGAAAATTAATTATTTTAGAAGGTGATGATATTAAGAAAGCACAAGAATTAAGAAAAATATCTTCCAAATTTGAGAAAATTATATTACATACTCATATGGATGATCCTATACCAATATTAGCATTCGGCAATACGGATTTTAAAAGACCTGTGATATTTTTCAATCATGGTGATCATCTTTTCTGGATTGGGGTTAGTATATCTGATATTGTGGTAAATTTAAGGACATTCGCTGAAAAAATTAATTTAAAATGTCGGGATGTTAGAAATAATTTTTTATTACCTATACCCATAGAAAATGTAAAATTAAATAAAAATTTAGACGATATAAATAAAATTAAATCAGATCTTGGTTTTAATTTACAAAGTAAAGTAATAATTACAATGGCAAGAGGTTATAAATATAAATCTTTTGGTAATTATAATTTTATAGATAATATCTCAACAATTTTAGATAAGAATAAGAATTCATGTCTTTTGGTAATAGGACCCAATGATAGAGAAAAGGATTGGAAAAAATTAACTAATAAATATCAAAATAGGGTTAAAATATTGGGTTTAATAGATAATAATAAAATAAACCAATATATACAAATTGCTGATATTGGATTAGATAGTTTTCCATTTAGTTCCTTTACTAGTTTACTAGACATTGGTAAATATAATGTACCATGCTTTTCTTTAAAAACCCCCATTAATGATATTGATGCATTTACAAAATCTAGAATTATTTGCAAAGATCAAGAAGAGTTGGTTAATAGAATTGACAATTTTTTACAAAATGATATATTAGATCAAAATTTTTATCAGGAAATTAAACAAAATCATTTTAAAAATTCATTTACAAATAATATTCATCAATTATATCAAAAAACTCCAAAATATCATACTATTCAAAGTTTTTCTGAAGATCATCAGCCACCTGAATTTAATGATATTAAAAATTTTGTATTTGAAATGCAAAGGATTAATAAAAAAAATAAAAAAACCCTTTTTAAAAAAATAAAGGCTTATATTATAAAACTAGTAAATAAAAACATAAAATAATGTATAATATTATCAATTTTAAACCAAAAGGAGATTTAAGTGGTAGCTTGATATCTTTAGAAGAAGATGTAAATATTCCTTTTGATATTAAAAGAGTTTATTATATTTTTGATGCTAAAAAAGATGTTAGAAGGGGTTTTCATGCTCATAAAAACCTTAAACAAGTTTTGGTAGCAGTTAAAGGAGGTTGCAAAATTTTACTTGATGATGGAAAAAATAAATCTAATATTAAATTAGATTCTCCAAATAAGGGATTATTGATTAAAGATGTAGTTTGGAGGGAGATGTATGATTTTTCTTCAGATTGTGTGTTGCTGGTGCTAGCTAGTGAGTTATATGATGAGGATGACTATATAAGGGATTATAACGAATTTATTGAATTTATAAAGTAATCAACGTCTACAATAATAAATAACTAATATATCGTAATTTATGGCAAAAATAATAATGTGTTATCATTCTATCGGCGGAAACTCTAAGTACCAAGATTTTGCAGATTCGTTGATCAATAATAATAATAACGTTATACAGTTTAATATAAGTAGCTATGGGGAACGTGATTTAAATAGAATATCTGATAAGCTTTACAATTACAATCCAGATTTGGTTTTTTCTTATAATAACTCATTGCCAGAGAAGCTTTTTTTAAATTTAAAATGTCCAATACTAATAATTGACGCAGACAACCCGGGAATGTTTTTTCATAAGGAATCCTTGTCAAAATGCAATAAAGATAATTTATATTATTTATTATATCAAACGAACTCAAAAAAACTATATAAACAAATTTTAGGAATTGATATTGGCAATAATTACGCTTACTTCCCACCTTCTTCTGATTTTCAAAAAGATTCTGCTATACAGCAAGATATAAATATATCCTTTATTGGGTCAAATTTTTATATGGGATATAAAGATGTGTCTCAAGATTTTAATGAAGATTTTTTTAAACTTCTTAATAAAGTTAAATCTGATTACTATTATACAGAATGCGGTG
Source organism: Rickettsiales bacterium (assembly GCA_028040005.1). Classification (GTDB taxonomy): domain Bacteria; phylum Pseudomonadota; class Alphaproteobacteria; order Rickettsiales; family UBA1997; genus CAJQHK01. The sequence goes on along the minus strand of JAOFKK010000002.1, from coordinate 10,949 downwards.
AAAAAAAAATGTTAGACAATGTCAGGTTAATGTTGGCTGGCCAACAGAGAATTAATTATTTGTCAACTTTATCAGATTTAGGATTAATAATATATAGCAATACAAATTGGAGAGAGTCTGTATCTCCTATAAATCTTGATGTTGCAATTTGTTATCAAGATAAAATGGTTACAACTAAAATTGACAATCAATCTATTTACAATAGATCTAAAATATCGCTAAATCTATCTCACAATCAAGCTAATAATTCTTTTTCATGGAGAGTTCCGGATATTATGGCGTCAAACTCTTGTTTGTTGATGGAAAATAAAATTGATTGGCATACCGCATATGGGCAACATATTTCAACAGAAGTAAAAGAGTCAATAATATATACAAATCAATATGATATGAGGAGTAAATGTATTCGATTGTTAAATGATGATAATCTAAGATCGAAATGCGTAATAGAGTGTCAAAAAGCTGTAGAAATAAATAGTAGGTGGAAAAATCGTATTTCTGAAATAGAAGATCTATTAAACATAAAATTGTTAAATAATAAGTTTATAGATAATAATTCATCATTACTAGATAATCTTGTTATTACACTAAGGGACGAAGAGGTTGTAAGTAATATACAAGATAAGAAAAAACTTAGTTTACGCAAGAAAATTCGTTATTCATTTCTGATATTTATATCTCAAATTCCTTTATTAGGAAGGTTGATTTCTAAAAAGAAAAGGATTAAATATTTGAATAATTTAATATTGTCAAAATAAATAATCTATACATGATTCATCAAACATCCATAATTTCTTCAAAGGCTAAAATAGCACAAGATGTAGAAATAGGACCATTTACAACAATATACGATAATGTATGCATAGGATCGGGAACCATTATAGATGGTTATTGTGAGATTGGTGTTAAGAATAATTTATCAAATAATCAGTGCCTTAATATTGGTAAAAATTCTCATATCAGATCCCATAGTATTTTTTACGAAGGATCTACCTTTGGAGATGGATTAATAACTGGTCACAGGGTTACCGTAAGAGAAGAAACTACATCTGGCAAGAATTTTCAAATTGGAACATTGTCTGATATCCAGGGGCATTGCACTATAGGGAACTATGTTAGAACTCATAGTAACGTTCATATTGGACAAGGTTCTGTAATTGGTAATTTTGTTTGGATCTTTCCTTATGTTGTGCTAACAAACGATCCCCATCCACCCAGTAATGTATTACAGGGTGTTGTGATAGATGATTTTTCTGTAATCGCAACCATGACAACAATCTTGCCAAATGTTAAGATTGCTAAGAATTGCCTGATAGGCGCAAATTCGTTATTAACCATAAATACTGAGGAGGGTATGTTGTATAGTGGAAATCCTGCTAAAAAATTGTGCCCAACCAATAAAATTAGATTAAAGGATGGTAGTAAAAAGCCGGCTTACCCTTGGAATAGGCATTTTTATAGGGGTTATCCAGAAGAAGTAATAAACGAATGGAAGAAAAAATATGTATAAAATAGAAGAAATAAAAATTGGTATGACAAAATCATACTCTCAGATTATCACTGAAAAAGATGTTAACATTTTTTCCAATCTATCTAAGGATAAAAACCCCATTCATCTCGATAGTGATTATGCAAAAAAATCTAGGTATAAAAAAAAGATAGTTCATGGATTTTTAACCTCTAGTTTTTTTTCTGGTATTTTCGGATGTTATTTACCGGGCGAAGGTTGTGTTTATGTGTCGCAAAATTTAAACTTTAAGAGACCAGTATATATAAATGACACCGTAACAGCAACTGTAAGCGTTAAAAGAATTGATTTAAAAAGAAAAAGAGTGTTTTTTGAAACGAAGTGTATAGTTGGATGTAAAATAGTAGTTGATGGTGAGGCAGAGATTTTTATTCCGTAATTGATATGATACCATTTCTTGATTTAAAAGCTATTAACTCTCGATATTCAGTAGAAATAAAGGAGGAAATATCAAAGGTAATTGATTCTGGATGGTACATACTCGGTCAGAATGTCAAAAAATTTGAAGAAGAATTTGCAGGATATTGTGGTACAAAATATTCTATTGGCGTTGCTAGTGGCTTGGATGCATTAATATTAATTTTTGAGGGTTATAAAGCTTTAGGTATATTTCAGGAAAATGATGAAATTATAGTGCCAGCTAATACTTATATTGCATCCATCTTGGCAATTAGTAAAGCGGGTTTAAAGCCTATTTTAGTTGAACCAGATATCGAAACCTATAATATTGATCCAGATTTAATAGAAGGTAAAATTACTAAAAAAACCAAAGCAATTTTGGCCGTACATTTATATGGTAGATTATCTGAAGTGGGTAAAATGGCATCTATAGCTGACAAATATAATTTAAAAATAATTGAAGATTCTGCACAGTCTCACGGTGCGATTGATATAAGTGGTTATAAGGCGGGCAATTTAGGTAATGCTAGTGCATTTAGTTTTTATCCAGGTAAAAATCTTGGCGCAATTGGCGATGGTGGTGCTATTACAACTAATGATCACGAATTGAATAAAATAATTAGAATTTTAAGAAATTATGGTTCAGAAAAAAAATATCATCATTCATATAAGGGTTTTAACTCTAGGCTAGATGAATTACATGCATCAATATTGTCAATAAAATTAAAATATCTAGACGAAGATAACCAAAAAAGACGAGATATTGCAAATATTTATTGCTCCAATATTAATAATAGTAAAATTATATTGCCAAAATTACCCGATAATCCAAATAGTCATGTTTGGCATTTATTTACCATTAGAGCAGAAAATAGAGATAATTTACAGGATTATTTGAGTCAAAATAATATTCAAACCATGGTTCATTATCCAATTGCTCCACATAAACAAAAAGCATATAAAGAATTAAGTGATTTACAATTTCCGATTACTGAAAAAATTCACAATCAAATCATCAGCCTTCCTATTTCATCCATTATTGATATTAAAGATATCAGTTATATTTCTGATTTGATTAATAAATTTCAGTAGAGGTAGAATGATTAATATTAAAGCTATAGATAGCACCACCGGCACTCGCCTAGATAAATTCCTAACCTCACATCTACAACCTAACTACCCAGAGCTTACCCGTTCAAAGATACAATCCTTGATTAAAAATGGCAATGTTTTAGATCAAAATAAACAGCCAATTACTCAAATTAATAAAAAAGTGCAGGAGGGTGATGAGTTTTTTGTGACAATTCCCGATCCAGAGCCAAGTCATTTAGAGCCAAAGAATATTCCTATTGAAATAGTGTTTGAAGATGATGATTTGGTGGTGGTTAATAAGCCTGCCGGTCTAACAACTCATCCAGGTGCTGGTAATAAGGATCATACTTTGGTGAATGCTTTACTTTATTTTTATCAAAATAATCTTTCGCAAATAGGGGGGCAGTTTCGGCCTGGTATTGTTCATCGTTTAGATAAAAACACTTCTGGCTTAATGCTTGTTGCTAAAAATGATTTTGCTCATCAAAAATTATCCGAGGCAATTGCCAATAGAGAGGTGGAAAGAAAATATTTAGCATTTTGTTTTGGGGTGCCAACGCCAAATTTTGGCAAGATTGATAAAAATATTGATCGCAGTAAAAAACATCGTTTGCGCATGTGCGCTGTACAAAAGGGCGGTAAAAAAGCTGTGACTAATTACAAGATTATCAAAAATTATAATAATATTGCTAGTTTGGTAGAATGTAAGTTAGAAACTGGCCGTACACATCAAATTAGGGTTCATATGACTGCAATTGGTCATTCTTTAATGGGTGATTATGATTATGGTAATAAAAATAGAATTATTAGTGCTATTTCTAGTGATTTACAGAAATTTATTTCTAATTTTGCAAGACAGGCTTTGCATTCTTATAAGATTGCTTTTGAACATCCAAGAAGTGGTAAAAAAATGGAATTTCAAATAGAATTGCCCAAAGATATGAGTGAATTGGAAGAAATGTTATTGAATATTAACTCAGTCACAAATTCATGATATGATTATAGGGGTAGATGAGGTAGGAAGGGGGCCGTTAGCAGGGCCAGTAGTTGCTTGTGCGGCATTTTTTACGGAAAAATTTGAATTTAATATTCTTGATGATTCCAAAAAATTAAGTTCTAAAAAAAGGCAGGCGATTTTACAGCAAATTAATGGCAAGGTTAAATATGAGATTTGCACAATATGGCAAGATCAAATTGATCAAATTAATATTTTAAATGCTACAAAATTAGCTATGAAAAATTCTATAGAAAATCTTATTAAGAATAATCCTGATAATTTTTCTAAAATTTTAATAGATGGTAATTTTATACCAGATTTAGATATTGATAAAAATATCGGAAGAGAAGCGATAATTAAGGGAGATCAAAAAAATGCCCAAATTATGGCCGCATCCATAATTGCCAAAGAGTTTCGTGATGATTTAATGATAAAATTATCTAAAGAATTTAACCAATATGATTGGCATAAAAACATGGGCTATGGCACTAAATTTCATCGAGAACAAATACAAAAAATCGGCATCTGTAAATATCATAGAAAAAGCTTTGTAAAAAATATTGTAAATTAAATAAATCAATTCAAAATATTTAGAAATAATAAGATTTTTGTACGATTGTAAGTAGTTTAATTTTTTAGAAAATTAATTGTACAAAGCTCTTACAATACCAAAATTCATTTTAAAATATGTTAATAGGAATTCCAAAAGAAATTAAAAATCACGAATATCGCGTTGGTGCAACACCATCTGGCGTTAGAGAGCTAATTAATGCTGGTCATGAGGTATTAATTGAAGATAATGCCGGTAGTCAAATTGACTTTACCAATGAGCAATATCTTGAAATGGGTGCAAAAATAGCAAAAGATGCGGCTGAAATTTATGGCAAATCTGATATGATTTTAAAGGTTAAAGAACCGCAAGAATCTGAATGTAAGATGATCAGAAAAGGTCAAATTATTTTTTCTTATTTACATTTGGCGGCGGAACCAAAATTAACTCAAATGTTAATTAATTCTAAATCTGTGGCCATAGCCTTTGAAACGGTAAGTTGTGATGATGGGTCTTTGCCACTTTTAGCTCCAATGAGTGAGGTTGCGGGTAAATTATCAATTCAAGCTGGCGCTAAAGCATTAGAAAAATCAAGCGGTGGTAGGGGTGTTTTATTGGGCGGAGTTCCTGGAACTAAAAGGGCAAAAGTTACAATAATTGGTGGTGGCGTTGCCGGAACTAACGCGGCAAAAATTGCAATTGGTATGGGAGCGCAAGTTACTATTTTAGATAAATCATTAAAAAGAATTCGCTATTTATCTGATATTTTTGGCAATAATTGTAATATTTTATATGCTAATTTTGCAAATATTGAGCAAAATGTCATTGATTCGGATTTGGTAATTGGCGCTGTCTTAATACCTGGCGCTGCAGCTCCAAAATTAATTACTAAAGATTTAGTTAAAAAAATGTTAAAGGGCTCGGTAATGGTTGATATTTCTATTGATCAGGGCGGTTGTTTTGAAACTTCAAAACCAACTAGCCATAGCAATCCTATTTATGATATTGATGGCGTTATTCATTATTGCGTTACTAATATGCCTGGCGCAGTTGCAAGAACCTCAACTGAAGCTTTAGAAAATGCCACATTGCCATTTACTTTACAAATTGCAAATAAAGGTTATAAAAAAGCAATTAGCGATAATATTCATTTAAAGAATGGCCTTAATGTTATTAATGGTAAGGTAACTTATAAGGCAGTTAGTGATGCTCTTGGTTATAAATAGAGATCTTTGCACAATTGATTTTTTAATTAAAGCAGCTTGCTTTTCTGCTAATTTTTGTCCAAATTCAATGATTTTTTAGCCCAATATGGGCATATTGCACTAAAAAATCATCAAATTTTGCCTAAAAATTATCTAAAAAATCAAACTACTTCAATTATGCAAAGGTCTCAATATTGTGATATAAGTTAAAAAATTCCCTTAGCAATTGAAATTTTGCAGATCTACTTCAAAATTGCACTTAGCCATATACTGTCTTTGTCCAAATTTAATCCTAGTAAAATATTTTTGGCTTTTTTGGCTTCATCTATAATACCTAAATGATAATAAATGCTATAAATTCTATATAGGCTTTCTGGATATTGCCCCGTAAAAGAATAATTATTAATAACATAATTTAATTGATTAATAGCGCCAATATAATCTTGTTTTTTTTCATAAAATCTGGCTATTTCCATATAATATCCAGCGATATTTTCATTAATTTTTTTAATCTTATTTTTAGCATCATTGGCATAGAGACTGTCAGAATTACGTGCTATAACATCTCTAAAGCCATAAAGTGCAATTTGACTATCTTGTTGAGATCTTGCAATATCGGGCATTTGATTATAATAAGATAATGCTCGCAAATATTGCATATAAATAATATTTTGATCCGAAATATGATTATTGATAAAATCTTCAGATAAAGAGATTACTTTATCATATAACCCTTCCTTGTAATAACAATATGAGGATAATATTTTTGATTCTTTGGACCAGATAGTAAATGGAAATTCATCGATTATTTCGTCAAATTTATTATAACATTCAACAAAATTACTGTTTTTAATAGAATTTAAGCCCTTTTGATATTCTTCTTTTGGAGTTTTTTCCTTATCAATATTGGCGCAAGAAGACAAAAATATAATAATGATTAAGAATATAAATCTAGACAAGGGAAATAATTTTAAAAAAACTTAAAAAAATGACAAAAATTAATATATAAGCTAACAATTGATAGATAAGAATAATCTCATATCTAACTAGTGCAAATTTTAATCGATTATAATGATCAATAGCAATATTTTTTTTAATAATAGGGGTAAAATATATTAAAAAACATATAATAGAAAATATAATATATAGATCTAGAATGTAAAAAAATTTTAATATTAAATATAATGTAAGAATTATAAGATTTTTTTTATAATTGAGTTTTATTTCGCTGATCAATAGAATCAAATCTCTAATTAAAATATTTATAAATAGCATGGGAATTTTCTCAAAAAAATCGATTAAAGAAGATATTTTCACTCAAAAATCTAATTTTAAGAGTATTTTTTCTAGTAAGAAACTAGAAAATGAACAATTAGAAGAATTAGAAGAAATTTTAATAAAAGCTGATATTGGTATTAATTTTACAACCAAAATTATCAATGCCCTATCTCAATCTAAATTTAACAAGGATATAACTTTTGATGAAATAAAAAAATTTTTATCAGATCAGATATCATTAATATTAAGGCCTGTAGAAAAAAAACTTGAATTTAAATCTGATAAAAAGCCATATATTATGGTTTTTAATGGTGTTAATGGCGCTGGTAAAACCACTACTATTGGCAAAATTTGTCATTCACTTAAAAATGAAGGCAAAAAAGTTTTAATTGCATCTTGCGATACTTTTAGGGCTGCAGCCAGTGAGCAATTAGAAATTTGGGCAAATAGGTCAAATTGTCCAATAGTAAAGGCTAATAAAATAGGCGAAGATCCTTCGGCAGTTGCTTTTAGGTCGGTAAAAAAGGCTATAGATGAAGAATTTGATATTTTATTAATTGATACTGCTGGCAGATTGCAAAATAAAAAAGGTTTAATGGAGGAGTTGGCCAAAATTAATAGAATAATCAATAAAGCAAGCGGTTTTGACGCTGATGAGAATATTCTTATTATTGATGCCAGAAATGGTCAAAATATCATCAATCAAATTGATAGTTTTGATCAATATATTGATATTACGGGCCTTATTATTACAAAATTAGATGGTACTGCTAAGGGTGGTATTTTATTGGCTATTACTGAAAAATTTGCTAAGCCAATATATGCTGTTGGAGTTGGTGAAAAGATAGAAGATTTAAGAGAATTTAACGCTAAAGATTTTGCAGATAATTTATTTTAGGAGATTTTTGCATATTGAAGTAGTTTGATTTTTTAGATAATTTTAGGCAAAATTTGATGCTTTTTAGTGCGATATGCTTATATTGGGCTAAAAATCATTGAATTTGGACAAAAATTAGCAGAAAAGAAGGCAGATTCATTAGAAAGTTAATTGAAAAGGCCTCTTTGGGTTTAAATTTTATAATTGATAATAAATTTATTATAAATATAATTCTTTAAAAACTGAAAATATATGATCCAAAATATAATTCTATTTTTCAAAAACAACCTTAGAGATTCTGCTGAAATTAATCAGCATAATCTTGTACCAGCTGTTATTATTGGTATTTTAGCTCATATTATATTTTATTTTTATCATTTAAATTTTCTTGGTCTTAAGGAGTCTATTATCATTAGATCATTAGCTATTTTGGCATTTGCTATATCGGCAATTTATTATTGCTATTTACAATTTCACAAAAATTTTAAATTACAAATATTCTTTCCTATTTTTTGGCATATAACATTAATAATCGCTTTGCCATTATCTATAACTTATAATTTATTACTTAATGATTTTCATTATATTTGGTTATGGTGGATGATTTTTATGCCTATATGTCTTTCTATTTTTGTTCCCAATTGGATTACTTATACAATTGATCTAACAATAGGGTTGGTATTTGCTTATATTTGTTATATTTTATCAGGTGATAATATAATTAAATTAGATCAAAATTTTGATTATATATCATATGGTCTAGTTTTTGCATTTTCTGCTATTGGGGGCATTTTATTTTCTCATAAAAATAAAAAAGCATGGCTTGAGGATCCAAAAAAGCAAAATGAAATTCTTAAATTGATGGCCGGGTCAATTGCTCATGAATTAAAAATCCCGTTAGAGGCTATCAAGTTAAATAGTGATAATTTAAATCATAAGGAAGATGTTGATTTATTTAAGAGAAATACCAATAAAATAATCTCACTTGCTACCAATATTATTGATGTTAATTTATTAGAAATTAGCGGACAAAAAATTGATAAAAATGACTTTAAATATATTGGAGCGCAAAATGTTATTATTGATGCTTTGTCAATTTATGGTTATGAACATCATCATGATAAAAATATCATTAATATTAATTTTGATGAAGATAATTTGGTGACAGCAAATGATATAGAAAATATCAATCGTACAGAATTATATAACTTTAAATCAAATAATAATTTTCCTATTTTGGCATTAGATGCCCCTCTTAAATATATTATCTTTAATCTGATAAGAAATTCTATCTTCTATACTAAAAATCACAATAATCCAACTATCAATATATCTTTTGAAAAAAACAAAGAAATTACAAAAGACATTATAAAAAAATTTAAATTAGACAAAAAAATCACTAGATATAATGTAATTAATTTTACAGATAATAGTTCAATTTTTTATAAAAAAATTCTTTTCAATATATTTGACATTAATTTTAATTGTAATAAAAAAGACAATACTGGACTTGAATTAGAATTTTGTAAAAGAACAATACAAAAATTTGGTGGTGATATTATTTGCGAAGTAAAGTCAAAATATAATACAAAATTTAGCTTATTATTGCCAATATTATCTGGAGAGAAAAATAACAAAGCTATTAAAAAAATCACTGACTTTGAAAAAGAAAGGCAAAAAGAGTTAAAAACAAAGCAATATATATCGCAAATAGAAAAATCCTTAAAACAAAAAAATAGTAAAAATATCCTATTGGTTGATGATGTTAGGCTAACTATTGAAATTTTAGCAAAAGAATTGCATGATAAATGCTCCAATCTAGATATTACAATTGTTACTGATCCAATAAAAGCAATTAATTTAATTAAAAATAGACATAATGAACCTAATCATTTTGACTTAGTTTTAACTGATATTGAAATGCCTGTTATGAATGGCATAGAATTAGTAAAGGAAATCAGAAATGGCCTTAAAATATCTAAAGATGAATTACCAATATTAGCTTATAGTGCAAAAGAAGGGCAGAGAATTATAGATAAGGCTATTAATTCTGGCTGTAATGCTTATTATAGCAAACCAAAAGAATTACGCTTTATAGCAAGGAATATATCTAAATGGGTTTTAAATGATTATATTCCAAATCGAAATATTAACCATAAAGAAATTATAATTAATAGCACTATTCTTGAAAATATAAATGTTATAATTGCCGATGATCAGGCTGTAAATTTAACATTAATTACAAAAAAATTATTTGATGCTGGTGCTGAAGTTCAAAAATGCACCGATGGCCAAGAAATTGTTGATCTAGTGGAAAAGGATCCAACTAAATATGAGTTAATAATAACTGACATTCATATGGAGCATGTCAATGGTGACATTGCTGCTAAGCAAGTGAGAGAAATTGAAAGAATATATAATAAAACTCATAATAGTAATCATAAGGTTCCTATTATTGCTCTTTCTGGCGATATTCAGAGGGATTCAGTAATTCAAATGTTAAATAATGGTGTAGATGATTATATTGCTAAAAGTAAAGATCCTAAAGATTTAATTAAATTATCAAAATTTTGGGTAGATTATAGAATTGATCAAAATAAATTGCATCCAGTGCAAGATCAGCAAATATTACAAAATGATTTCTTCTCTGTTTTTTCTGATAAAAATGAAGCAATGGAAATTATTAATATATTTGAAGCAGAAGGTAATAAAGCAATTAATGATATTAGGGAGCATAAATCTGACACCGCAAAATTAAAACAGCTTATTCACAAATTAAAAGGAGCTGCTGGATCAATAGGAACAGTCAAATTATATAATTATCTTATTGAATTATATGATATTATAAAAATAGATAAATTACCTGAAGATCAAAATTTTGATGATATTATTGAGCAAGAAATTCATAATAGTTTGGATGAGATGCGTAAAATAATTGACAAGGCTTTTTAGATTTAAGAGACCTTTGCATAATTGAAGTAGTTTGATTTTTTAGATAATTTTTAGGCAAAATTTGATGATTT
>JAOFKK010000019.1 GCA_028040005.1 Rickettsiales bacterium | reverse complement strand
GCTAGATATTAGCTATATTTTTCAACTAATTTAACAATATGATCAACTAAATCCTTGGTTTCAACCTTATGAGAAGGTTTACCATCAATATAAACATTATGGCGATCATTATTACCACCAGTAATGCCAATTTTAGTATGAGCAGCCTCACCCAACCCATTGACAACGCATCCTAAAATAGAAACTTCAATAGGATTTTTAATATGAGAAGTTCTTTTCTCAACCTCAGATACAACATCAATAACATTAAAAGCCTGACGAGCACAAGATGGGCAAGAAACCAAATCAACTCCCTTAGCACGAATATTCAAAGATTTTAACATCTCATAAGCGACCTTAACCTCTTCCACGGGATTTGCAGAAAGCGAAACCCTTATTGTGTCACCAATACCATTCATTAAAAGATAACCAAGACCGATTGAAGATTTAACCGTACCAGATGACAAGCTACCCGACTCAGTAATACCAATATGAAAAGGATAGCTACATTCCTCGGCCAAATCTTCATAACTACGAATAGCTAAAAATATGTCGGAAGCTTTAACGCTAATTTTAATATCATGAAAATCATTATCTTCTAAAATTTGAATATGCCTTTTAGCAGATTCTACCAAAGCTTGTGGACAAGGTGTTTGATATTTATCAAGTAATTCTTGCTCTAACGAACCAGCATTAACACCAATCCTAATGGAGCAACCATAATCTTTTGCAGCCTTAATAACTTCCTTCACCTTCTCATTAGAACCAATATTTCCAGGGTTAATTCTCAAACATCCAGCTCCAGCCTTTGCGGCCTCAATCGCTCTACGATAATGAAAATGAATATCGGCAATGATTGGTACTGAACAATATGGAATAATTTTTGCCAAAGCTTCAGAAGATTCTTTGTCAGGAACTGAAATTCGCATCAATTCTGCTCCAGCTTCAATACATTCATTAACCTGGTTAATTGTTGCCTGAATATTGGTTGTTAATGTGTTAGTCATTGATTGTACCGAAATTGGATTATTGGCACCAATTTTAACATTACCAACCGCAATTTCCTTAGTTTTACGACGATTGATTATTCTATAAGATCTGGTTTGTTTCATTGATATTACAATATATTTTTTAATGATTTTGCCAAATCATATATCATCTCTTCATTATGCAATCTATTTGGAGTAATTCTTAACATATCTTCTCCTTCTTTTACAGTGGGATAGCTAATATTTTGCAAATAAATATTATATTCTTCTAATAAAATACAACTAATATCTTTTGCCCTTTGCGCATCTCCAATAATTAATGGTATAATATGTGATTCACTTTCCTTAATAGCAACGCCATACTCTTCTAATATTCTTTTGGTTTTAGAAACATTATCGTGAAAATCTTTCATTAGATCAGGATTATTTCGTACCATATAAATATTATCAGAAGATGCTCTAGCAATTACAGGTGGCATAGCAGTTGTAAAAATAAATGGCGGAGCTACAGATCTAATAGCGTCAATAACATCATTATCAGAAGAAATATAACCACCAATAACACCAAAACCTTTGGCAAGTGTACCTTGTATAATGTCAATATCACAATCTAAGCGCAATTGACTCGCCCTACCCGCGCCATTCTTACCATAAAGCGCAACAGCATGCACCTCATCTAACATTGTCATAGCATGATATTCTTTTGCTAATTGACAAATTTCATTAATTTTACCAAAATCACCACTCATTGAATATACTGATTCAAAAATAATTAATTTTGGATGACCTATATCATGCTCTTTTAATAATTCTTCAAGATGATTGATGTCATTATGCCTAAAAACATATTTCTTTAATCCAGAATTTTTTATTCCTGCAATTATAGAGGCATGATTTTCTTCATCTGAAAAAATTATTAAATTAGGAATTATTTTAGCAAGAGAGGAAATCGTAGCTTCGTTAGCTATATAGCCAGATGTAAATAATAAAGATGAATCCTTATCATGCAAATTAGATAAATCTTTTTCTAATTGAACAATTTCACTAGAATTACCAGATATATTACGAGTACCACCAGATCCTAAGCCAAAATTATTTAAAGAATTAATGGCATTATTTATGGTCATTTGATTTTGACCAAGAGATAAATAATCATTAGAACACCAAATGGTGATTTCTTTATTATTTTTGTTATTTATGGCTTTTGGAAATTTTCCACAAATGCGTGAGATATTATTAAATTCACGATATATGCCATTTTTTTTAGCATTTTTTAAAATTCTGGCAAAGAAATCACTATAAATCATATATATCTATAAAATAATAAAAATAGACTTTAAAATTATGTTTTAAAATAATTAAACTTGCAATATAAAATAATTTACTGATTATTAAATGAGAGCTTTACATGATTGAAGTAGTTTGATTTTTTAGATAATTTTTAGGCAAAATTTGGTGATTTTTTTACTGTAATATACCTGTATTGCACTAAAAATCATTAAATTTGGATAAAAATGGTACAATTCTTTGAATTGCAACTTAATTACCTAAAAAGTTATAAATAAATCATCCTCATCAGAAAATCAATTATGCAAAGGGCTCAAATGGTGTTTTACAATATTTAAACATACCAAGATGCCTGCGTGATGGAATTGGTAGACATAACGGACTTAAAATCCGTGGAGCCTAGCTCGTGCCGGTTCAAGTCCGGCCGCAGGTACCATCTATAGTAATTATATTTAATATAGATTTACAAAATATATCTAATATTATAAATTTATTGAAGAAAAACTTTTATTTTTTCAATAAATTTATACAAATAATTGCTTAATAGATATCACTATATAGCAGTTTTAACAATATTTTGAATAAAATTTGCAGTCTAATAAAGAAGAGATCATAGAAAAAGCCTTATTAGCAAAAAAATTCGCTCAATATTCACTCTTTATTATAGCTGGATTTTCCCTATTATTAATTGTAATTTTAATGATATTAGCTACCGGGGAAGATTTTGATAAAGGATGTATTAGAGATAATGGCACTATAGAATCATCAATTGTAAGTGCAAAAGGCTATAATACTACAAATACCAAATATAATCCAACCCTAGGAGGGGGGCAATTATCAGAATGGCGCAGCACAGGGTATAGGTCAAATGGTCAGGGCTTTAAAATACATATTAGGGGAAAAACTTACACCAACTCCCTTCACGGAGTTTCAGCATCCGCTATAAATAGATGTAGATTATGTGCTAAGCCAAAAAATCATGAAGCTGGTAAGTTTAAATTAAAACCAGAAAAAGTCACAGACTCCAACCAAGAGGATGCAAACAGAGAATATATTTTTCAAGATGAGGATCCAAATAATATAGATAACTGCCTTTGCACCCAATTTGGAATAGAAAATAGCAATACAAATGAAGTAAATAACCTTAATATAAGGAAAGAGCCGACTCATTCTTATGACAGAGGTGCAGCAAGCAATGACGCAAGATTAAGATATTGTACTAATATCGATAACAGTAATATCAATAGCGGTAATATCAATGACAATAGTGTCCAATGCCCTTATAATAGCAATACTCATATAAAATCCAATAGTAACGCAAGTTGCACAGATGCTTTTTATTTTGATGCCAATGATGATGATATATATGATGGTGCAGATGAAGACATACATTATAATAATTTATCACTAAAATATATTAATTTAGATTATCGCAATAATGCTGGAATCATTAAGGATAAAAATTACCAAGAAACATGCTATTATGATGCTGGTTTTAGTGCTATGATAGGCCTATTTGGTGATAATGGTCATGAAATACCAAATAAAACTTACCACCTATATTCAGAATATTATTTTGATGATAAAAATATTTATGAATATATTAGCCCAAATAATGCTATTTTTCCCGGACATGGCTCAGGAGAAATAATAAAATTACGCTATAATGACGGATATTATAATGATAATAATGGTCAATATAATATCAATTTTATAGAAGGTATAATAACTCAAGATTTTGAAGGCATATTAACAAAAATTGTAAAAACCGTAGAGGGGTTATTTATTGGAGACGGATATCTTAAAACATCATATGAAAGAATAGTTGGTAATAATATTTTTCAAATTATCGTAAAATTATCGCTGATATTTTATATTGCATTTTCTGCTCTTGGTATGGTAACGGGATCCATGGATATTAAACGCAAAGAATTTACCACACGAATATTAAAAGTTGCATTAATATTGTTTTTTACATCTCCTGATAGCTGGTCATGGTATAATGACCTAGTTGTTGGCTTTTTCATGGGAGCTATAGACATAATGAGTCAATTCACATTAAATCTTAATTTTACCAGTGCTCAAGATCCATATCTTATAGCTGTAGAAGATAAATTCCAAACCGATTACGGTCATTCATCAAAATTTGCATTTCCTGACCAAATGATCAAAACATTCTTTATGTCAGAAAATATCTTCATTAAATTATGGTCTTTATTATTCTCACCATTCAATATTGCTGGCATCGTTATAATCGCAGGAACATATGCTATAATGATTTTCTTCATTTATGTCATGGTTCAAATAATATTAGGATATTTAGTCTCCATAACATCGGTTATTATGTTGTTATCAATAGGACCGATATTTTTTATTTCTACCCTTAGCAAGGTTACGTCAGCATCCTTTAATAGATGGATAGTATATATTGGCGCAAGAATTATTGAGATTACAATGATTTTCTTAGTTTTATATATCTTTTTATCCATTATTAATAATAAAATTGGCATTTATGGTCAATTAGATCCTGAATCTTTATTATATTTTGAATCATGTCCATATTCCTTATATGATCTTATTGTATCAGGCGGTAACATAACAGCGGGAGGCGGCGGCTCTCTTTCTGGCTTAGATGATAATCTAACAGCTCCAGGTGAAGTAACTCAGTGGTTTAGAAATATATTAAAATCATTATTTTCATTTTTTAGAATCTACATTTCAGACCCAACAAGTGGTATAGAACAAATTAATGGTGATATGCTTGGAGGAAAAGACTTTTTTGAAATGATATCAATTATCATGGAGGTTTTTATTTTATTATATTTTTTACAAATGATAATTAGTCAAGTTGGGGCAGTTGCTGCAGCAACAATATCATATCAGCAAGAAAAAGCACTTTCCCATAGTGGTGCAGCTGCTACCGCGAAAGAGGGTGGGGCAATGATGAGTGCAGCGCAACAAGAAATCTCAAGAGCATTTAAATTAGGGTCATCTGAATTGCTAAAAGGAGGAAAGTTTGCGCTCAGATCAGCGTCTGATGTTACAAAATTCGCTAAAGAACATGATGCAATTGCACGAGGTGCAGATAATAGATTTGGTGATACGCGTGTCGGAAGAGCGTCCAAATATGCTAGTCAAAAAATATCATCCCCTTTTATCAAATTTAATGAAACAAGAAATTCATTTCATGAAAAAAAAATAGAAATAGAAGTTAATAAGCAAATTAAGTCCATTCAGCCAAAAATTAGATCTTGCAGATCGCAGGTTATTGCTGGGTTAGAATTAGAAAAGAAATTACACCTTGATAAAGAAACTATCAATAAATTAATTAATAATAATTTAGATGATAAGGCGGTAAATAATCTAAAAAAGGCAGGGGCAAATCATATAGATATAGAATCACAAATTCAAAGTGAACTAAAGGGATATAAGGCAGATGATAGATCGATAGAGAAGGAAGTTAGACAAAGATCCTTTGCCAGCATATCGGGTAAAGATGAATTTATAGAAAGAGCTCTAAAGAAGCAATTTATGGAGCATAAAATGGAAAAATTACTCAAAAATCTAACATCAGAAGGGTCTTTAATAACAGCGCCAGAAGCAGCTAAAAAATTAAGACAAGATCAAGGATTGAAAGAAAAATATTCTGGTCAAGATTTTGAAGAATCATTACAAAAAGCAATAAAAAGAATTATAACTGACAAAGAAGTATTGACAAAAACAAAAATTGAAGAAAATAACATTATTGATGATATGATGCGAAATAAAAAATATAATATCACAACCACAGAAGGATATGATGATTTACAGAAAGATTTACAAAATAATCCAGACTTTAAAAAATTACAACAAAGAATTAACGAGCATCAATCATACCATAGGAGCCATGCAGAAAATTTAATGTCCTTCAAAAAAAGTGACGAAATATTAAATAACCTAACTTCTCCTCAGGAAATTCAAAAATTACCATCTAAGGCAAAAGAATATATTGCTAAAAAAGGTGAGATGGTAAGAAACAACCCATACAAATCTCTTGCAGCTGCAGGAGCGATGGTACCGATAGCGATAGTTGTTGGAATAGTACCGGTAACATTTGGGGTAGCCACCTTTAAAGCCGCAAGATTTGCATATAATAATAAGGAGGGAGCGGCCTTCTTAGCACCAAGAGCAGCCTACAGAACGGGGAGATATGTATATAATAACACTAATATTCCTATATCTAATCTTACCAATAAATACCATAGTCAATTTATGGCAAAAGTAAATAGAAACCCTATGAAAAGCAAGGCAGTAGCAATATTAGCTTTTCCAGTAACAGTACCTGTAATAGCAATTTCTACTGGAGCAGTATTGTCCAGATCAATATACAAAACAACATATAGTTCGCATTATAAATTAAAAGATATCGCTAATAAGGGTGACAATAAGGAGTTAGCAAAAAGACGAAAATTAACTGAATCAGAAATATTATCTATCAAAGAGGATAACCCAGCTTATGAACAAAAATTACAAAAATTCTTAGGAAAAAATCCAGATAGAGATATCTCATCTTTAACCGAAAAAGAAAAACAAGAATTAATAAAAGAATTTAGCGAAGATTATCTTGTAAAAATGATAGGCGGGTCACTTTATAATAAATTATACAAAAAACCTATCCATTCTAATAAAGTAAATAGATTCTCACACGAACCTAGGCATACTCCAATAGAGCCCCAAACTGTTGATGATGCTGCAATACAGGTTAAGTCTGACATTGAAGGACTCTCTCAAATTCAACAAAATTATAATGATTATATAAAGCAAGAAGATGAAAAAATAAGACAAGAAACAATATCAGAAAATGGAAAAATAGATGACATCCAGAGAGGTAAAATAGAAGAATCTGTAAAACAAAGAGAGGAAGCTAAAAACTTACTGCAAGCAGTAGAAAATGCAAAATATAAAGTTACACAAGGATTATATCACTCTCAATTAAATGAAAAAGAAAAGAGGGAAGTTATATCAAAATTAAAAGAACAGAATAAAAAAGGAAGTGGTGAATTAGTAATAAATCTACAAAACATAGAGAAAGAGATAATAAATTCAAATCAAGAAATAAAAAGACAAGAATCTGACTTAAACAAAGAATTAGAATCTCTAAAGAAATTAGAAGAAGAGACGGAAAAGAAAAATAATGACAAACCCACTTCTAAAGATGAAGCAGAAAGAACTCTCGCAAAGTTAAAAGAAATACAAAATACAAAGAATGCCACAAATCAAAGAATACAAGAAATAAACAAACAAAAACAAGTAATAGAGCAAGCGCTAGAAAAACTAAAAAAAGATAAATCTAACAATGATATTGAATTCAGAAATCTTAAAGAGGAATTATCAATATTAAAAAATACAGAAGCTTTTCTAAACCAAAGTTCAGATGCTGACTCTTAATAATCTATTTTATAACAATATCAATATATCATATACAATATTCCCATCTTCCTTATCTATTTTAAATCAATCACAAAATTCATCAAATTTATTACCAATAATTGCCGGCTTAGATAAATCAAAACAAATAAATATCTTATGGAATAATAAAGAAATATTACAATTTTATCACCTATATTCTAGTGATATTAATTTTATTCCTACCAAAAATAATTTAGATCCAAATTTAACTGTAAAACAAAATATTAATTTTATTTCCTGCCTATCTGACACACAGATATTAATTTCATCAGCAATAACATATTTTAATCTAGATAATATATATCATAAAAAAATTAAAGATTTAAATAATAATGAGCTACAAAGGGTAAAGTTAAGTCAATTAATCTTATCTCCTAAAACTCTTTGGCTGTTAGAAAGGCCAGATCAATTCTTGGAACGGAAGTGGCAAGAAAAATTATTTAACTTAATTGCAACCAGAATTAAAGAAGGAGGTCTTGTAATACTAACCTCTGATAATAAAATATTTCATAAAATTGGACAATTTATAAATTTAGATGACTTTACCTCCAAAAATATTTGATCATAAGATTTTACTCAAAAATCGCAATAGATCTATTGCAAATTTTAATAAATCAAACTTTATTCATAAATTTATCTCCGATATAATTTTTGATATTATATTGGATCAAAAACATAATTTTAAAAAAATATTAGAAATCGGAGCGATGGATAATTATTTATCTAAGATAATTAAAGATAACTTTATAGAATCCGATATATTTTCCAGTGAAATATCGCCCAAATGGTCAAAATTAAATAATGATTATTCAAAAATCATAATGAATGATGAATTTATTTCTTTTAAAAAAAACTCATTTGACTTAATATGCTCCAATTTGAATGCGCATTTTTATAATGACTTATTGGGGTTTTTAATTCAGTCACATTATTGTCTTAAAAATAATGGTTTATTTATAGCTAGTTTTATTGGTAATGATAGTTTTAAATTATTAAAAGATATATTCCAAAAAATTGAACTTGAAAAATATCAAAGATTTACTTCCAGATTTATTCCAACAACTGACATTAAAACAGCAGGTATGTTAATGCAAAAAGCAGGCTTTAAAGATATTATATCTCTGTCAGAAGAAATTAACATAGATTATAATGATCCAAAAAAAATACTTACCGACATTAAGCAATCTGGAGGGTCAAATATCATGTTTAATCGTAGTAAAAAATTTATGACTAGTGATTTTATCAATAATATTTATAATCACTTAAATAAATCAAAAATAAATGATAAAATAAATATCAATCTTAATATTATAATAATTCTTGGATATAAAAATTAATTATTTTTCGACAGGTTTCCATAATGAATAATGGCATTGGCACCTGCCCTTTTACAAGCAATCATATTTTCTTCAAAAACCTTATCAAAATCAATTAAACCATCCTTTGCAGCAGCGCAAAGCATAGAATATTCACCGCTAACATGATAGGTTATTATTGGAATTTTAAAATTTTCCTTAATTTGCGATATAATATCCAAATAAAATGTCGCTGGTTTAATTATAATAGCATCCGCACCCTCTTCAATATCCGTCGCTACCTCCTTAAATATATCACTAGAATTGCGATAATCCATTTGATAATTTTTTTTATCCGAATTTTTAATATTTTGTGCAGAATTTACCGCATCACGAAAAGGCCCATAAAGATTAGAAGCATATTTAATGGCATAAGAAATTATTCCAACATCAATAAAGCCATTATCATCAAGAATCTTTCTAATATAGCCTACCCTACCATCCATCATATCTGAAGGACAGACCATATCAACGCCAGATTGTGCTAAGATTAAAGCTTGTTTAGATAAAATTTCATTAGTTTGATCATTAAGAACATAATCGCTATCTTTATTTAAAATACCATCATGACCATGAATCATATAAGGATCTAGGGCAATATCAGATAAAATTCCAATATCCAAAATTTGCTCCTTAATTGCAATAATTGCTCGACATAAAAGATTATTCTCATTAACAGCCTCCCGACCGGTTAAATCTTTTAAATCTTGATCAATAACAGGAAAAAGCATAACCGCCTTAACGCCAATATCTCTTAATTTTTTAATTTCTTCAATTAAAAGATCAATGGAAAAGCGATAATTATCGGGTAAAGATTTAATTTTTTCCTTTTTATTAACACCCTCAATAACAAAAAATGGCTTAATAAAATCCTTATTAGAAATGTTAACTTCATTAAATAAATCACGAATCCATTTATTTTTTCTTAACCTTCTAGGGCGCGACTGAGGAAATGATCCAAAAATATTAATCATAGAAATTTTTTAAAACTATTGCAAATATAAACAAAAAGATTTATTTTTAATTGGCTAATTATACAAAAACTATCAAAAATTATGAAAAATACAATATTTTTTACCACTTTCTTATCTTTATTTTTTGCCAATATTGCAATTGCAAATATACCGCAAATTGATATTAATAATAATGCTCAAAAAGAAGTTGCTATAAATGAAGCTCAAGAGCAGGTAAAAACACCTACTATTGCAAATGAACAACAAGGACAAATACCTCAAATTAATGTTGAAAATACCAATCCAGAACCATCTCAACTAAATGAGCAAAGTAATCCTACTCCAACTATCGAAGAAGCTTCAAATAACAATCAAATTAACGATTCTAACCCTATGAATCCTGCAGATATAAATAATATTGCTATTGAAGAAAATCAAGAAATTCAAAAAGAAATTATCAAAAATATGTTTGGAGCCAAAACCGACCCCGAAACTACAAAAAAACTAGATAATATTATTACAAAATTAGATGCGGTTACGGCAAAGATTGCAAAAAATAATTCAGCAAAACCAAACCAATCATCAGAAGAATTAAAATTACTAATATTAGCAATTGTTGGAATCTGTTTTATTTTATTCATTATAACAATTACTACCTTATTAAAATTATCTAAATTAAATAAGCTATTAATAAGAGCTTCTTCATAGCAAATTAACTTACCGCCTTTAATTAGGCAGTAAGCTATCTTAAAAAATCAATATAACCACCCTATAATTAGGATTTAAATATTATTAATTTTTTAAATATTGTTAAATTTTTAAAGGAATTTTGAAGAAATAGCACAAATAAAGCTATTAATATGATAAAATGGTGCCGAATGTCGGACTTGAACTGACAACCTACTGATTACAAATCAGGTGCTCTACCAATTGAGCTAATTCGGCATAAAAAAATATGATAAATATCTATTATTTATAAATCAAGTTTTATGACAAATAAAAATAAATTATTAATCATTGATGACGACACAAGGCTTCGTACCTTATTAAAAGAATATCTAGAAAATAATAATTTTTCTATTAATGTCGCCAAAGATAGCTCTGAGGCTAGAAAATTAATCAAAGATAATGAATATAACCTTATAGTCATTGATGTTATGCTTCCTAATGAAACCGGTATTGATTTTTTAAAGGATTTTCGTAAAACATCTAACATCCCCACCATCATTCTTAGCGCTATGAGTGATGCCGAAGATAGAATTTACGGCCTTGAAAATGGCGCCAATGATTATATCACTAAACCATTTGAGCCAAAAGAATTAGTGCTTAGAATTAAAAATCTTTTAAAATAATGGAAGATTTTATTACTCAAAAGAATAGGGTTTTACATATTGAAAATTTAGCAATTGATAAAATAGCAACAAAAATTCCAACACCATTTTATTGCTATAGCCAGTCTTTGCTAGAAAAAAACTTTAATAATTTTACCAAAAATTTCTCTTTTATAGATCATAAGATTTGCTACGCTATTAAAGCCAATTCTAACATTAATTTGGTTAAAATCTTAGCTAAAAAAAATTCTGGAATTGACGCTGTTTCTGCCGGAGAGATTTTTCGTGCTATTAAGGGCGGAATTAATCCTAAGAAAATTGTTTTTGCCGGTGTCGGTAAAAGTAAAGAGGAGATTGAGTTTGCTTTAAAAAATAATGTTGAAGAATTTTCTATTGAATCTAAATCGGAGCTTTATTTATTAAGCAAAGTTGCTCAAGATTTAAATAAAATTGCTAAAATTGCCATTAGGGTTAACCCTAATATTGACGCCAATACTCATGATAAAATTTCCACTGGCAGAAAAGGTGATAAATTTGGTATTGATATTGACGAAGCTTTAGATATTTACAAAATCGCTCAAAATTTACCAAATATTACAATTTTTGGCATTGCAACTCATATTGGTTCGCAAATCACTTCCTTAGAACCGTTTAAAAAGGCCTTTAAAAAAATACGCGAATTATATTTTGACCTACAAAAAGAAAATATAACAATTAAAAATTTTGATCTTGGTGGTGGTATTGGTATTTGCTATGATGATGAAAAAACCATCAATTTAGCAGATTACGCCAATATTATTAAAGATATTACTAAAGATCTTGATGTTTCTTTAACTTTAGCGCCAGGAAGAGCAATAATTGGCAATGCCGGAATTTTAATCAGCAAGATTATACACATAAAAAAAACTTCTTATAAAAATTTCTTAATTATTGACGCTGCAATGAATGACCTTGCTCGTCCTAGCCTTTACGACTCATATCATAGAATTATCCCTGTAAAAACAAAGATAGGTGAATTACAAAAATATGAAATTGTAGGGGGAATTTGTGAAACAAGTGATGTTTTTGGTAAGGGTCGAGAATTTAATGACCCAAAATCAGATGAATTAATTGCCATCTTAGATGCTGGAGCATATGGCGCTTCAATGTCTAATGAGTATAATTCTCGTAATTTAATTCCTGAAATCTTAGTTAAAGATCAAGATTTTAGAATTATTCGAAGAAGACCATCTTTTGATGAAATGATCAGATTGGAAGAATCTCTAAAATGATCTTGACTAAAAGTCAAAATATGTTATAAATTTTAAAACTAATTAATAATTAAATTTAGATAATGATAAAAAGAAATAAAATCTCTCTAATTGGTGCAGGTAACATTGGTGGCACCTTAGCACATCTTGCTGGCCTTAAAGAACTTGGTGATATTGTATTATTGGATATTAATGACGGTACTGCAAAAGGTAAATCTTTAGATATTGAACAATCATCCTCTGTTGATTTATTTGATTCCAACATTATTGGAACTAAAAATTATGAAGATATTAAAGATTCTGATGTAATTATTGTAACTGCTGGTATTGCAAGAAAACCAGGCATGAGCCGTGACGACCTTATTGCAACCAATAGTAACATTATTGCTTCTGTCGGTGAGAATATCAAAAATTATGCTCCAAATGCTTTTGTCATCGTAATTACTAATCCGCTTGATGCTATGGTTTATCTTATGCAAAAAGCCACTGGTTTTGCTAAAAATAAAGTTGTTGGTATGGCTGGTGTTTTAGATTCTGCCAGATTTAGTCTTTTTCTATCTAGGGAATTTAATGTTTCAATTGAAGATGTTTCAGCATTTGTTTTAGGTGGTCATGGCGACACCATGGTGCCATTAATTCGCTATTCTACAATTGCAGGTATTCCAATTCCTGATTTAGTTAAAATGGGTTGGTCAAATCACAAAAAAATTGACCAAATCATTCAAAGAACAAGAGATGGCGGTGCTGAAATTGTAAAATTACTTGGTAATGGTTCAGCTTTTTACGCTCCTGCTGCTTCTGCAATTGCAATGGCCAATGCTTATTTAAAAGATAAAAAACAAATCCTACCAGCTGCAGTTTATTTAGATGGAGAATATGGTGTGAAAGATCTTTATATTGGCGTTCCAGCTATTTTTGGCAAGAATGGGGTAGAAAAAATTGTTGAGGTTGAATTAAATAATGATGAGCAAAAAATGTTTGACGATTCGGTTAATGCAGTTAAAAAATTAATTAATTCTCTATAATGACTTATGTTGTAACTGACAATTGTGTTAAGTGCAAATATACTGATTGTGTAGAGGTTTGTCCAGTTGATTGCTTTTATGAGGGTGATGACATGCTGGTTATCAATCCTGATGAATGTATTGATTGTGGCGTTTGTGTGCCGGAATGCCCTGCTGAAGCAATTTTTCCAGAATCGGAAGAATTATTAGAATGGATTGAAATTAATCGTAAATATTCAGAAAAATGGCCTGTAATTACTTTAAGAAAAGATCCTCCGCCTGATGCTGAGAAATATGACGGAATAAAGGGTAAATTTGAAAAATACATTAAAGAATAATTTTATTAATTATAAAATGACAAATAGAATAGCCGAAATTTCAAGAAATACCAAAGAAACCAAAATTGCCGTTAAGATAAATCTTGATGGTACAGGTCAATATAATATCGACACTGGCATTGGTTTTTTAAATCACATGATTGAGCAATTATCGCATCATAGCGGCATTGATATTGACCTTAAAATTAAAGGTGATTTAAATGTTGATTTTCATCATACAACTGAAGATTCTGCCATTGCCATTGCAACAGCCATTAAAAAGGCATTAGGTGACAAAAAAGGCATTAATCGTTATGGATTTTTTTACATCCCAATGGATGAAACCTTAACTAGATGTGTTATTGATTTATCTGGCCGTATTTATAATATTTTTAATGTTGAATTTAAAAGAGATAAGGTTGGAGAAATGGATACTGAGCTATTTCGTGAATGGTTCCTTGCTTTTTGCAATAATCTTGGCTGTAATTTACATATTGAAAATCTATATGGTGTTAATTGTCACCATATTGTAGAATCTTGCTTTAAATCATTGGCAAGATCACTTAAAATTGCTATTACAATTGATGATAAAAATCATCAAACTAATTCAACTAAAGGACAATTATGAAAATAATAATTACAATAATAACATTAATTTTATTAAATATGACAAATTTACAAGCTAAAAATATTGATCCAAAAAACATTTTGGTAATTGAAACAAAATATGGTAAAACCGAATTTGAATTATTGCCTAATTTAGCTCCAAATCATGTTGAAAGAATCAGAACTTTGGCCAATGAGGGTTTTTATGATGGCGTGGTTTTTCACCGTGTAATTGACGGTTTTATGGCGCAAACTGGCGATCCTACTGGCACTGGTACTGGAGGTAGTGACTTGCCCGATTTAAAAGCTGAATTTTCTGACGAACCTCATGTTAAAGGCATTCTTTCTATGGCTAGAGCTATGAATCCTCATAGTGCTAATAGTCAGTTTTTTATTATGCTTGATAACTCTCCTCATCTTGATGGTCAATATAGTGTTTTTGGTCGCGTAATTAAGGGTATGGAATTTATTGATCAAGTTAAAAAAGGTGGCGGTGCTAATGGTATGGTTAGCAATCCTGATGCTATGATTAAGGTTAGAACTTTAAAGTAAATTACGAACCTGTTGTGAATCAAAATATCCGCAGAGATTTTTTTAAGTGCAGTTTACTAAAAATAAACAAACATCGCAAATTTAAAAAATATCAAAGGAAGTTTTTAGATTT
>JAOFKK010000018.1 GCA_028040005.1 Rickettsiales bacterium | reverse complement strand
TATATCAGGCATTACCAACATGAATAGCGCAAGTTCCAAATGATTGATCATAGTAATTTACATTGCAAAATCCTGCATCTTCTATCATTTTTTTAAATTCTTCTTGTTTTGGGAATTTTTCAATTGACTCAACTAAATATTGGTAAGAATCTTGATCCTTTGTTATTAATCCGCCAATTTTTGGAATAATATTAAATGAATATAATTCATAGAATTTTTTTAAAATTTTATTATTAACTTTAGAAAATTCTAAGCAAATAAATTTACCACCTGGTTTTAAAACTCTTTTTGCCTCCTCTAAGCCTTTTTTGATATCGGTAAAATTACGAATTCCAAAAGCGATACTATAAAAATCAACAGAATTATCCTTATGAGGTAAATCTTGACCACTAGCAACAGTAAATTTAAAATCATTAAGAAGGTTTTTGTCGGCCATCTTATCACGACAATATTTTATCATTTGGGCATTAATATCTAAAATTTCAATATCACCTTCAATATTTTGTTTTTTTAATTTATTAAAAATACGAATAGCAACATCGCCCGTTCCACCCGCTACATCAAGAATTTTATATTTTTTGGTTGGCCTAAAATGCAATTCCTTAACCATTTCATCTTTCCAATGACGATGAATGCCAAAGCTCATCAAATCATTCATAATGTCATATTTTGATGCTACTGAATTAAAGACATTTTTAACTAGATTTTCTTTTTCTGATAAATTTACTTTTTTAAAGCCAAAAAATGTTTCTTTATTCATGATTATAGTTACTATTTAAGGAAAAACATAAATTAATTGAAAATATATCTTTATTAACTATAATTGCAATATGAGTTTTAAAAATATAGATCCAGATATTATCTTAAAATATGATAGGCAAATTCCTCGCTATACCAGCTATCCGACTGCACCACATTTTAAGGAAGAAAAAACAGATAAATTATATCTTAATTGGCTAAAGGAAATCCCTGATAATAGCAATATTTCTCTTTATTTTCATATTCCATTTTGTGAAAAGCTTTGTTGGTATTGCGGTTGTAATACTCAAATTATTAATCATTATTCACCAGTTGAACGCTATTTAATATATCTTAAAAAAGAAATCTCTATGATTTCAGGCTTGATTAAAGATAAAAATCTAAAAATTTGCCATATTCATTTTGGCGGTGGCTCTCCTACTATTATTGATCCTGTAAATTTTGAAGATTTATTTTTTCATATTAGAGAAAATTTTAATATTATAGAAAATGCTGAAATTGCAATTGAAGTTGATCCTAGAAATATTGATGAGCAAAAAGCCAAAATCTATCAAAAAGTTGGTATTAATCGTGTTAGTTTTGGAGTTCAGGATTTTGATCTTAATGTTCAAAAATTAATTAATCGTGAGCAGCCCTTTGAATTGGTTGAAAAAATTTGCAATCTTTTTCGTAAATATAGTATTAATAATCTTAATTTTGATTTTATTTATGGTCTTCCTGGTCAAACTTTAGACATTATAACAAATAATATTAAATTAATTCAAAAATTAGATCCTGATCGTATTGCTTTTTTTGGCTATGCTCATGTTCCTTGGGTTAAAAAATATATGAGATTTATCAAGGATGAAGATCTGCCATCAGCGAAAGATAGGATTGAGCTTTATAATATTATTGCTAAAAATCTTCAGAAAATTGGTTATCAAGCAATTGGCCTTGATCATTTTGCAAAAAAAGATAGTGATATTATTAAGCAATTAAAGGAGAGAAAATTAAAAAGAAATTTCCAGGGATATTCAACCGATAAAGCTAATATTTTAATTGGAATGGGTATTTCTTCTATTAGTTATTTACCTTCTGGCTATGCTCAAAATACTACCAAAAATATCCCATATCCCAAATTTATTGATGAAAAACAATTGCCAATTTCTAAAATCATCAAAATTAATAAGGAAGATAAAATAAGAAAAGCCATAATTGATGAAATTATGTGCTATTTAGATATTGATTTAAATAAATTTATTAAGGATTTTGATCTAAAATCTGATTATTTTAACCAAGAATTACAAAATTTACAGGAATTGCAAAAAGAGGGGTTGATAATAATTAATGATCATAATATAAAAATAAACCCCAAAACTCCACAAATAGCAAGGGTGGTATCTAGCTTCTTTGATCAATATTTTGATAATAAGTCAAATAGTAAACATTCAAAAGCGATATAATACCATTTCCCATCTTTAAAGCAATTTTTGCTTTAAAAAAATGATTCAAATATTAATAGCCCCATCTATTATCTTTAAAATTCTTTTTAATAAATTCTTCATGCAGTTCTTTATCATTATTGGAAATTGTAAAATTTCTTGATTGCAATATTTTTACATTCTTTTGAATAAGAACAGCTTCTTTTTCTTGCTTAGTTTCCTTCTTTTCTTCAAAAAGAGTTCTTTGGTTACCACCTAATAATTCCACATAAACATCGGCCAAAAGGTCGGCATCAAGTAACGCACCATGTTTTTCCCTTCTTGATAGATCAATTTTAAATCTTTTACAAAGAGCATCGAGAGAGTTTTTAGCGCCAGGATATTTATTCCTAGCCATTATTAAGGAATCTTTGACAAATCTTCTTTCAATAATTTCTAAGCCACATTGCCTAAGCTCAAAATTAATAAATTTCATATCAAAGGCAGCATTATGAATGACAAGATTGGTATCTTTAATAAAATCAATAAAATCCTCGGCAATTTCAGCAAATTTTGGCTTATCTTGTAAAAATTCTTCTGATATGCCATGAACTTTAAAAGCACCTTCTGGCATATCCCTTTCAGGGTTAATATAAATATGAAAAACATTGCCAGTTTTGACCTTATCTATAATTTCAACACAGCCAATTTCAACAATTCTATGGCCATCTTTAGGGTCAAGGCCGGTTGTTTCGGTATCTAGGGAAATTTCTCTCATAATATATTGTATTAATAATTTAATTAATTATAAAATATAAGTAAAAAAGATAAAATGCAAAGACCAGAATTTAAGCAAATGCAGAAAGTTAAAGCTGACGATCCTATATCTGATGATGAGATATACTGTGATGTAGAATTTTTTGATGATAATTATAGTGCTGGAAGTTTTAACAGCCATAATAGCCATGCTTCGACAAAGTCTGAAACTCATGAAGAGAGAGTACAACGAAGTTTGATATATAGGCAATTATTAGTACCTAATCCTAATAATATTAGAGTAAGTAGGTGTGAAAGGGTGTTTAATTTTTTTACCAGTATACTTAATCGACACTAAATGAAAATAATCTTTATGGGAACGCCGAATTTTGCCGTTCCAACATTGCAAAAATTAATTGATGATCCTGTAATTAAAATTATTGGCGTTTATACTAAGGAGCCAAAAATAGCGGGTAGGGGGCATAAAATCCAAAATTCACCTATTCATAATTTAGCATTAAAATATAATTTACCTGTTTTTTACCCTAAAAGCCTAAAATTAGATGAAGAAAAGCAAAAATTTATCAATTTAAAAGCAGATTTTGCAGTTGTGGTGGCTTATGGCTTGATTTTACCGCAAGAAATTATCACTGGAACAAAATTTGGCTGTTTAAATATTCACCCATCATTACTTCCTAAATGGCGTGGTGCAGCACCAATTGAAAGGTCAATTATGGCTGGAGATAAAAAAACTGCTATTGCTATCATTAAAATGGATAAAAATCTTGATTCTGGTGATATTATAACAATGGAAGAGTTAAAAATTGATGATAAAGCTCATTGTAGTCAGTTTTATGATGATGTTAGTCAAAAAGGTGCTGATACTTTACTTCAAACATTAAAAAATATTGAATCTGGTAATTATCAATCAATTCCTCAAGATCATTTGCAAGCCACCTATGCCAAAAAAATAGAAAAATCTGAATTTTTATTAGATTTTAATCAAGATGTTAAAGAAATTTATAATAAAATAAGAGCCTTAAATAATTGCGGATCTGCGTATTTTGTAATGAATGATGAGAGAATTAAAATCCACAAGGCTGAGCTAATAGAGCAGGAGGGTGATAATAATAAGGATAAATTTATATTAACTAAGAAGGATTTTATTATTAATTGTAAAAATGGTGCTATTAGGCCATTAATTTTACAAAAATCAGGTAAATCCAGAGTTAATTTACAGGATTTTTTGAATCAGATTAATTGAGATTTTGCGCAATTGATTTTATAATTAAGAGGTGGATTTTTTGCTAATTTTTGTCCAAATTTAATGATTTTTTAGCCCAATATGAGTATATTACATTAAAAATCAAACTACTTCAATCGCAAAGGTCTCAATTTTTAAAATTAATAAAAAATCTAATTTTATCTAAATATTCATCAGGATTTTTGACATTAACTAAAGATCCTTCTGGGGTATTAAAATAATCATAGAATCTAGTCAATAAAAAGCGCAGAGATGCACAAATTAAGGCAATTGGTAGAAAATCTTGCTCTTTTTGGCTTAATTTGCGTGTTTTTTGGTAAGAATTGATTAAAATATCATATTTTTCTTGGCAAAATTGATTTTTACCATCAAAACACCAAGCATTAATATTAATTGCCAAATCATAGGTAAAAATATCATTAGCAGCAAAATAAAAATCAATTATAGCTGATAAATTGCCACTCTTATCAAAAAAAACATTATCAGGAAATAAATCCAAGTGACATGGGCCAGATGGTAGGTTTAAATCCCATTTTTGATCAATAAAATTAATATATTGCGATATTTCTTTCTTCAAACCAGATCTATAATCTTCAATTTGGTTAGAAATTTGATTAAATAACTCTTTTAAGTGAGTAAAATCAAGATCATTCACCCTTTTTTGAGTAAAATTACTAGCTTTTTGATGCATTTTGGCTGTAATTTGACCAATTTCTTGACAATGTTGATTTGTTATATTGTCATAGAGACCATCTTCTTGTGGCATTAATGTTGCGCCTTGTAAAAAGCTAACTACAGAAGCTGATTTGTCATTAACCAAACTAATAATTTTATTGTCATTATTAAAAATAGGTTTAGGACAGGAAATATCATTTGAAGAAAGATGATTTTTTAGATTCATAAAAAATGGCAGATCTTCCTTTTTAATTCTGCTTTCAAAAATGGTAAAGATAAATTTATCTTGCTCGGTTTCTATAATATAATTACTATTATCTATACCTGCAATTATCTCCTTATAATCTTTTAATTTGCCAATATTATAATTTTGGCTTAAAAAATTATCTATTTGCTTAAAATTTAATTTTGTATATACTGCCATTTATCCTATAGAAGTTTTTGTTTCATTGGTTTTTTCCTCATAAGTGCTTTTAATATAAAGATCTCGAAGATTTTTATGATCAATATTTGCTGGGGCCTCCATTAATAAATCTTGAGCTTTACCATTCATAGGAAAGGCAATAACTTCACGAATATTAGGCTCGTCAGCAAGTAACATAATGATTCTGTCAATACCAGGTGCAATACCGCCATGAGGTGGAGCGCCATATTTAAAGGCATTTAACATGGTGCCAAATTCTCTTTCGACATCTTCCTTGTTATAGCCAGCAATTTCAAAGGCCTTATACATAATTTCTGGTTTATGATTTCGAATAGCGCCAGAAGATAATTCTATACCGTTACAAACAATATCATATTGATAGGCTTTAATTTTTAATGGATCTTCACTTTGTAAAGCCTCCATTTGCCCTTGAGGCATTGAGAATGGATTATGAGAAAAGTCAATTTTACCAGTTTCATTGTTAATTTCATACATTGGAAAATCAATAATCCAGCAAAATTTATAGATTGATTGATCAATTAAGTCTAAATCTTCACCTAATTTTGTTCTGACCAATCCTGCAATTTTGGCGGCCTCTAATTCACTACCGCAAGAGAAGAAAACAGCATCACCAGCATTTAAATTTGCTGTTTGCTTTAATGATTGTAATTTTTCTTCTGATAAAAATTTAGCAATAGGGCCTTTAGCAACTCCATTTTCATCAAAAATAATATAGGCCAAACCACCAGCGCCATTGGCGATTGCAAATTCTATTGTTTTATCGAAAAAAGATCGTGCTTTTGAAGCGCATTTTGGTGCAGGAATTGCTCTAATAACTGAACCTTTGGCAATTGATTTGGTAAAAATACCAAAACCAGATCCTTCAAAAATTGTTGTAGCTTTAGAAATAATGATAGGATTACGAAGATCGGGCTTGTCACTACCATATTTTAGCATAGCATCATGATAGGTAATTCTTTCAAAAGCATCATTAGAAGTTGTTTTACTGCCAAATTTACTGAAAATATTTTGTAATAATGGCTCAACTGTAGTAAAAACATCTTCTTGCTCGGCAAAAGACATTTCTAGATCTAATTGATAAAATTCTGGCGATCTATCAGCTCTTAAATCTTCATCTCTAAAACAAGGTGCAATTTGAAAATATTTATCAAAGCCACTAACCATTAAAAGCTGTTTAAATTGCTGTGGGGCTTGGGGTAGGGCATAAAATTTACCTGGATTAACCCGTGATGGAACCAAATAATCACGCGCACCTTCTGGTGAAGAGGCGGTTAAGATTGGGGTTTGAATTTCTAAAAATCCATCCTTAGTCATTTCGGATCTAATATAAGAAATAACTTCAGAGCGTAATTTGATATTATCAGCAATTTTTTTACGGCGTAAATCTAAAAAACGATATTTTAAACGCAAATCTTCTGGGTAATTTTCATTCTCATCATTAATTTGGAAAGGAATTTGCTCGGAAAAAGATTCAATTTTAATTTTAGAGATTTTAACTTCAATCTCACCCGTTGCTAATTTATCATTAATAGTTTCAGAGCTTCTTTTGGTGATTTTACCAGTAACAGTTAAAACGGATTCCAAGCGGATTTTAGAAATTAAATTATGTTTGGTGCTATTTTGATCAATATCTTCCTCATTTTGATTAGCATTTTTGATAATATTAATATCATCATCATTAATTTCAAAATCTAAGGCAGAATCAATAACGCATTGTATTAATCCTGAGGCATCTCTAAGGTCTAAAAATAATAAACTACCATGATTTCTTTTGGAATTTAACCAGCCAGATAATGTAACTTCTTGATCAACATTTGCGATATTTAAATCACTACAATTATGTGTTTTATATTTATTTGTCATTTTACTATTTTCTTATATTTAATTTTGTGGTAATTCTATCCAATCTGGATCAGTCGCCCCTTCATTTGCAGGAGTTGGGAATATTCTTTCATATCCAGTCACGATATCGATAATATATAATTTTGGAATTGAACCCTTGCCAAAAGCAGAGTTTTTTCTGGAATATATTAAGTAACGACTATTAGGTGACCAACTTACACCTTCAACAACATATCCAGATGTTAATATCCTCTCATTATAACCCTGACTGGTCATAACTCCAATAACAAATTTTCCTTTAATAATTTTGGTAAAGGCAATTAATGAACCATCAGGTGACCAAACTGGCTTAGAATAATCACCCCTAGAGTTGCTAATTTTTCTGGTATTTTCACCATTAATATCCATTTGATAAATTTCTTGCCTACCTGTTTTATCAGAAGTGAAAATTATATTATTGCCAGATGGTGAAAAAGAAGATGTTGTTTCAATTGATCTACTAAATGTCAGTCTTTTTCTGATACCAGTATTGTAATCAAGAGAATATACGTCACTATTACCATTACTATCAATTGCAGAAAATATCACTAAATCAGAATTTTTAGGATGAACATCTGCCGACATGGTTGTTCCCTTGAAGTTACTTAATTTTTGTAAACTATTTTGAGAAATATTTAAATTAAATAATGAAGGTGTGTTATCTTGATAAAGTAAGATTGTTAATTTATTAGGATCATTTGCAAATCTTGGTGTAAGCGCTAAATTTTTACCATTAGTTACATATTTTAAGTTGCTACCATCAAAATTAATTGTTGCCACCCTCTTTTTTCTTTTTCTTACTTCTCCACTTTCAGCAATATAGGCAATTTTACTATTAAAATGACCTTTTTTCTCTCTAGTTATTTTGGTAAAAATATCATCAGATATATCGTTAGATATATAAGATATATTGTCATTATAGATGTAATTTTTGGATAATATTTGATCTTCATCTAGAATATCCCATAATTTAAAATTAATATTAGCCTTATTTTCTTGATCAATATTTTGGCTACATTGTAATATGGCATCTATAGAATGTTCTGAATATTTGTCATATAGCATAATATATTCATCACTAACTTCATCTTTAATTTGATATAATTCATGTTCTGGCCAATATTGAATATCAAATAAGTTGGTTGTATTAATGTTTTTTTCAATGTTATTGACTACATCTATAGCTTCTTTGTTATTTTCTTCATCATCGCATCCTTGAAATAATATTGTGATTTTTGGAATCTCAAAATCATCAATTACTAGGTTAATTTCACTAAAACTAGATTTTGAAAATAATATAATAATGATTGTGAATAATATTCTGAACATTATTGATAAAAATTTATTTTATTTAAATTATAATATTTGCATCTTTAAAGCAATTTTTGCTGTAAGATTAAGTGTTGTTAGTCACAATTAATCACCTCAATTGTTAAATTATCATTGGTATATATACAGACATCAGCTGCAATTTGCATTGCTTTTTTTACAATTGATTCTGCATCTAATTTCGTGTCTTTTAATGCTTTTGCAGCACAAAGTGCAAAATTACCACCAGATCCAATTGCCGTTATACCATCTTCTGGCTCTAATACATCACCATTACCAGTTAAAACAAGAGAAGTATCTTTGTCAATAACAATTAACATAGCTTCTAATTTTCTAAGATATTTATCACATCTCCAATCTTTAGCTAATTCAACGCAGGCTCTAGTTAATTGGTTTGGATATCTTTCTAATTTTTCTTCTAATCTTTCAAATAAAGTAAATGCATCAGCTGTAGCGCCAGCAAAGCCAGCGATAATATTGCCTTTTGCTAATTTTCTAACTTTTTTAGCACTAGATTTTAAAACAGTATTGCCGAAAGATACTTGACCATCGCCTGCAATTGCAACCTTACCATCTTTTCTAACCGATAGAATCGTTGTGCCATATATTGTGTTTTCTTTATGTTGCATATCTTATATAATTTATGGAAATAATATTATTATTCTTTTTATAATTTCTTTTACTACCGGTGCAGCTATTAAGCCGCCAGCCTTAAATTTTGTTTTTGGATTATCAAACATAACAAAAATTAAATATTTTGGCTTATCTATTGGAAATGCCGCAACAAAAGATGATATTGTTTGAGATTTATCATATGATCCAAATGCAGCTTTATCTGCAGTACCAGTTTTACCACCAATTTTATAATTTTCTAGATAAGATTTTTTACCAGTGCCATATTTTACAGTATCTTCCATTAAAGATCTAATGATTTCAGAGGTTAATTTATTAATAATTATTTTTTCTGGCTCCAAATCATCCTTAGTTTTAATAAAGGAAGGTTTGTAATATTTTCCATCATTTACGATTGCAGAAATTAATGATGTAATATGCAATGGTGTAATTGCAATACCATGGCCATATGATATGGTAAATAAGTTGATATCTCGCCATCTTCTAGGAAAAATGGGTTTACCCAGGGCCGGAAAATCGGTTTCTATACGACCTAAAAGATTGAATTTTTTAAAATATTTCTTTTGCAATTTTCGGCCAATCTTTTTTGCAATTTTGACGGTTCCGATATTAGATGAGTGAATGAAAATTTCTCTTACATTCATCTCATCCTTAATTTTATAATTATCCTTTATTGTAAATTTACTATATTTTATATCATCCTTAACATCAAAAATATCGTCTAATTTAATAAGATTCTCTTCGAAAGCAATAACATTAGTTATAATCTTTAATATGGAGCCAATTTCATATATACCATGAGTTATGCGATTGAATTTTTGTTTATTAGCAGATTTTTTTTGCTGATTTAAATCAAAATCAGGAAAGCTAGTTAAGGCTAATATTTCCCCATTATTAACATCCATAATTATACCAGATGCAGCATCTGATTTATTTTCCTTTAAGGCTTGCTTTATTTCGCTATGTAATATGTCTTGTAATTTAAGATCTACTGCTAATTGAACATTATTGCCTTTAATTAATTGCTTATTATATTGCCTTTCCATTCCTGATAAACCTTTCCGGTCTAAATCAACATAGCCTACAATATGACTAAATAAAGATTTATGGGGATAAATTCTCATCATGTCATTTTCAAAAATTACCCCAGGTAAATTAAGATTCTCTATTGCTTGCTGCTCTTTGGGAGAAATGTTTTTTTTAATTAAAATCCATTCAGAATGTTTTTTAGAAGTGATTCTTTTTAATATTTTTTCATAAGATATATCCGGAAGAATTTCGCTAATTTTTTTTGCTGATTTTTCTTTATTTTTAACAAGAATTTTATCTATATATAGGGATTTTGTTTTTAAGTCTGTGGCAATTATGGTATTATTGCGATCAACTATATCACCTCTTATGTTAACATTTTTAAGATCATATGAGGCGTTAACAATTATCTTATCACCAGTAATGGCGTAATAGGACATTTTTGATAATATAAAAAGAAAAGCTATTAATATTAAAA
This sequence comes from Rickettsiales bacterium, assembly GCA_028040005.1. Lineage (GTDB taxonomy): Bacteria > Pseudomonadota > Alphaproteobacteria > Rickettsiales > UBA1997 > CAJQHK01. The sequence continues at coordinate 6,179 of JAOFKK010000018.1, read as the reverse complement.
AATATATAAATATTAAACGACCTTTTTTGATATTATTATCTGACATTAGTGTTTAAAATGTCTAGTTTGCAAAAAGTAAAGGGCGATATTATGCTTATCGCAGGCATCTATAACTTCTTTATCTCTAATTGATCCAGAGGGTGCAATAATTGCCTTGATACCATATTTAGCAGCAATTTCTATATTATCAGCAAAGGGGAAAAAGGCATCAGATGCTAAGAATTTATTAGAATTATTAAAATTAATAGCTTTTTTACAGGCTATTTCAACTGAGTCAACTCTATTTTGTTGACCACATCCAATACCAATTGTTTGCATGTTGCTGGTTACGACAATAGCGTTAGATTTAACATATTTACAAATTTTCATAGCAAAAGCTAACTCTTCTAATTCTAAGTTAGGTATTTTTGCCTTTGATGCTAAATTTAAATCTTCAATATTGATGATTTTATTGTCTATTTCTTGAGTTAGAAAGCCTCCTGAAATAGTTTTAACCTCAAATTTTTGATCTAATTTTACAATATTGGTCTTCAGAAGTCTTAAGTTCTTTTTCTTAGATAATATTTCAAGAGCTTCTTTTGAAAAATCAGGAGCGATTATTACTTCAAAAAATATTTTAGATATTTCCAGAGCTAGATCTTCTTCAACTTTACGATTTAAGGCAACTATACCACCGAAAGCGCTTTTTGAATCAGACTCAAAGGCTTTTTTGTAAGATTCCAAGATATCATCAGAGGTTGCAACGCCACAAGGGTTAGCATGCTTTACAATAACGCAACTCGCTTTTTCAAATTCAGTAATAATTGCCAATGCAGCATCGGAGTCATTAAAATTATTATAACTTAAATCTTTACCTTGTAATTTTTGAGCATGGGCAATGCCAGTTTTTTTAAAATTATCTTGATATATTCTAGCTTCTTGATGGGAATTTTCACCATAGCGTAATGTTTGCTTTAAATCGCCAGATATTAATATATTTTGTGTTATATCTTCATCTTGATTTAAATTATTAAACCAATTAGCAATATTAGCATCATAATTAGCGGTCACATTAAAGGCTTTTTTAGCCATTTTTTCTCTAAATTCAAAATCAACCTGACCATTATTATCATTAATTTGATCTTGCAATATTTGATAATCATCAATATTGGTAATGATGGTTTTATAGTGATAATTTTTAGCAGTAGAGCGAATCATTGAGGGGCCACCAATATCAATATTCTCACGAATTAAATCCTTATCAGAACCTTTTTTAATATGTTCCATAAAAGGATAAAGATTAATTATAGTTAAATCAATTGGCTTAATGTTATTTTCATTAGCCTCTTTAATATGCTCTTCATTGTCAGGAATTGCTAATAACCCACCATGAATTTTAGGGTGAAGAGTTTTGACCCTACCAGATAGAATTTCAGGAAATTTTGTAAAATCAGAAATATTAATAACATTAATGTTATTTTGCTTAAGTAAATTATAAGTACCTCCGGTTGAGATGATTTCAATATTTTTTTCCTCTAAAAATTTTGCTAAATCAATAATATTTGTTTTGTCCGATACTGAAATTAGAGCTCTTTTGATTTTAATTTTGGTCATTAATTATTTTTGTTATTTGTGCTAATATTATTTTAGGATCAAGAGAATTGTCAATTTCAACTGCATTATCAGCTTTAATTAAGGGTGCTATTTTACGATTTTTATCATCATAATCTCTTTTTTGCAAATCCTTTAATATATTTTCATATTCTATAGTTGGATTTAATTTTTGCAATTGCTCAAATCTTCTTTTTGCTCTAATTTGAACATCTACAACAATAAAAAATTTAAAATCGGCTTCTGGACAAATTATTGTACCTATATCTCGTCCTTCTAAAATAGCGCCATTATATTGATTAAGTGAATTTTCTTTAAAGTTAATTTGCAAATCAAAGAGGGCTTTTCTAATTATTGGTTTTTGTGCAATTTTTGAAGCAAATTTTCCTATTTCTTCATTATGTATTTCTGGCGAATCAAGATCTAATTTATGTATTTGATCAGCTAGATTAGCAATTTTATCTATTTTATCTTCTGATAGATTATTTTTATAAGCTAAAAAGGCCAGAGCGCGATATAATGACCCCGTATTTAAAAAGGGTATTTGGTAAAAATTACTAAGATTTTTGGCAATTGTGCTTTTTCCTGATGATGATGGGCCATCTATTGCTATTAAAAGTTTTTTCATTTGAGTTATATTTTTATTTGAACTAATCCTTGTCTTAGAATGTTAATTTTATTATTTGTAACCTGAATAATTGTTGAAGCTAAAGATTCTGGATTTATTTTGCCTGTGATTATTAGGTCAATTTTATCGCCAAATTCTTTTTGTAGTAAATTTATATTATTAATTTCCTTTTGACCAGAAATATTAGCGCTAGAAACAGCGATGGCACCATTAAATTTATCTAATAAATCTAGGCAAAATTTATTATCTGCTATCCTAACTGCCAAATTATCATTATTTTGGTTAAGAAATTTAGAAAATTTGTTATTTTTAGGTTTTAATATTATTGTTACGGCTCCTGGAAGATATTTTTTGATTATTTTTTTTTCAATATCATTTAGATAAAATTTTTGCTCAATTTGTTCAATATTTTTTAAAAAAATAGCGATTGCTTTATTTTTGGATCTTTTTTTAGCATCATAAATTTTTTGCACCGCCAAATCATCTTCAGCCTTAGCTGCAATACCATATATTGTATCAGTTGGTAAAATAATTAACTTCCCAGAGTTAAGTTGATTAATACTATTGATAATAGCTTCCTCATTATTTTCGTTTAAAATCATGAGTTTTTGTAATTAAATATAGCAAAAATATTGATGGAATAGCAGTTGTAATTGATATTAAGAAAAAATTATCCCAACCATAATTTTGTGCAAAAATACCCGAAGAAGAAGAAAATAAGCTGCGACCAAGGGCGGCTAGGGAAGTTAGTAATGCATATTGGGTTGCACTAAAAGCTTTATTGCAAAGACTACTAAGATATGCTACAAAAATAACCGTACCAATACCACTACTAAAATTTTCAACAAATATTACGATATAAAGAAGATTAACATCATAACCTATTATAGATTGAAAATAATAACCAAGATTGGAAATGATTTGAGCAAAAAGTGCAATCCAAATAGAAATAATTAAATTTGTTTTTTTAACTAATATTCCTCCAAATAAGATACCGATCATAGTGGCAAAAAGACCATATGTTTTAACAATTGCGGCATATTGGCCATAAGAAAATCCAATATCCTTTAAAAAAGGCAAAACTAATGTTCCTGCAAATATGTCACATAATTTAAAACTAATAATAAAAGGGAATATTAAATACCATTTATTATATTTAAAAAATTCAACCAATGGTAAAGTTACATAATTTTTAAACCAATCGATAAAATTTTGCTTATCTTGAGATATTTTAGATTGCTTTTCTAGGCCAAGTAAAACGCCAAATATTCCAATTATAATTGAAAAAGCAAGAAAATAATAAACAATCATCCATGAAAAATATTCAGAAATAATAAGTGCTAAAGCACCTGAAATTAACATTCCAATATGGTAGCCATAAATATAAAAAGAAGACGCAATCGCCTGATCTTCTTTTTGAATAGAATTTATTCTGTAAGAATCAATTGCGATATCTTGGGTAGCAGAAGTAAAGCTAATAGCAAATCCGATTGCAAAAATTAAGGAGATATTACTACTAGAGCTAAAGATTCCCAATATAATAATTAGAATAATCAATATAATTTGCGATGTTAAAATCCAAGATCTTCTTTGACCAAATTTTTGATATAAAAAAGGTATTTTAATGGAATCGACCAAAGGTGACCATAAAAATTTTAAACTATAGGAAGAGATAATAATTGAGCTAAATCCAATGGTTACTAAATCAACTTGCTTATCAATAAATAAGGCTTTTAAAGTTGTTAGAAGTAGAGCCAGGGGTATTCCAGAAGATATTCCAAGTAAAAAAATTACTATAATTTCTTTTCTAAAAAATAATTTTGTCCAATTTATAATAAAAAACATTGATTTATATTTAGATTGAGGTAAAAAATAAGCCTGAACTAAATTTAGTCATTTTATGCAATGTTTAACAATAAATCAATCTCTCATTTTAGATAATGGATATTTTTTCAATTAATATTTTTTCCTTTATTGCTTTCGTTTTGGCGGCATATTCGGTAATGGCTAATGACGCAGTTCAGACTCTTGGAACGTTTATTCGATCAAATAGAAGAATTTTAAATTGGTATCAAATGTTCTTTTTTGCTGCCGGTATAATGGTGTTTACCATTTGGAATAGTTGGTATTTTAATGATGGAGATATTTCATTTAGCAGATTAGATAAAATACCATTTCATGATCCAACTTCTTGGATGATTATTATCCCCCCTTTAGTTTTGGTTCTTTTAACTAGGCTTGGAATACCCATTTCTACTACTTTTATTATTTTAAGTTCTTTTGCTTCAAGTTTAGTATTTAATAAAATGCTTATTAAAAGTTTCTTGGGATATGGTCTTGCTGCCGTGGTTTCTTTTATTGTGTGGATGATAATTACCAAGTTTTTTCATGAAGATAAATATCCTATGAGTCGTGAAGCTAAAAAAAATTGGCGTATTTTCCAATTTATTACTACTGCCTTTTTATGGTATAGCTGGCTTTCTCATGATGTGGCAAATATTGCGGTTTATTTACCAAGATCATTAGATGTATTTTCTATGATTATTGTAACTTCGGTCTTTATCATATTTTTGTTTTTTATGTTTTATGAAAGGGGTGGTAAAATTCAAAAAGTTGTTAAAAGTAAAACGGGGACCAAAAATGTTAGAGCTGCAACTTTAATTGATTTAGTTTATGTTTTAATTTTAATTTATTTTAAACAATATAATAATATTCCAATGTCTACTACATGGGTCTTTATTGGTCTTTTAACTGGTCGTGAATTAGCTATTTCATTAATAAATAGTGGTAAAATAGGTTTTAAAGCAGCATTGCCAGTTGTTTTGATGGATTTGGGTAAGGTTTTGTTTGGTTTGGCTACTGGCGTTGCTATGCTGTTGTTATTACAAGGTAAATTTTAATCTTTTCAGAATGTTGATTGGATTTAAAAAATTTAATTTTTTTTCACGCAAAGTTAAAAATAGCCCTATTAAAAGCCAATTATGTAAAATGCTTTTTGTTCTTTTTGGAATAATTATTTTACATAGTTTATTAATGATGTATTTTGAAAAATTACATTTTTTTGATGCTTTTTGGCTGACCATTACCACTGTTACCACTGTTGGTTATGGTGATTTATCTTCCAAAAGTAATGAGGGTAGGGTGGTTACAATAATTTTAATTTATTTTATTGGAATTGCGGTTGTAGCTCAAACTGCATCATTATATTTTGAATATAGACAAGAAATTAGAAATAAAATATTAACCGGAAATTGGAATTGGAAAATGAAAGATCATATTGTTTTTTTAAATTGTTCAAAAGAAATTACTGAAGAATATTTTTATGAAGCAGTCACTGGGTTAAGGAATAGTCACGCAGATTTTGCAAAATTACCAATCATTATTGTTAGCACTTATTTTAATAATGGTTTATCTGAAAAATTACGCAAGCTCAATGTGCATTTAGTTAATCAGGATATATCTTCTGATGATTTTATTGAAGGGACAAATCTTAAAGAGGCTTCAATTATTGTTACTTTTGCTTATAGCTCTCTTCGAGGTTCGTCAGATAGTATTAATTTTGAATTAATTGATCGCATCAGAAATTTAGGAATTAAATCCAGAATTATCTCAGAAGTAGTAAAGGATAAAAATCGCGAAAGATTAATTAAAATTGGCGCTGATAATACTTTAAGGCCAATAAGGACTTATCCAGAATTATTAATGAGAGCAATCTTAACTCCTGGATCAGAACAGGTGATAGAGACATTATTTAATAGTTCGGGCGAGGAATGTATAAGATATAATATTGAATCTAATCTTAAATGGATTGATGTTATTAATATTTTAGCCCAAAATAATCTTGGGGTACCAATTGCATATCAGGCAATTGATGGTAAAATTATCAATAATCCTTGCTCTTCTGACATTATTGATTTTAAAGCAATCTTTATTATTATTAATAAGAATAATATTAAAAAAG
>JAOFKK010000017.1 GCA_028040005.1 Rickettsiales bacterium | reverse complement strand
TTTATCAATTCAAGATCTTAAGCAAGCAAAAATTAATAATTCATCAAGCAGTTCTAGATCAACAATAGATATACCGGTTGAAATTTATAGCATTACAGACCGCGATATAGAGCGTTCGGGCCTAACTTCTATACCTGAATTACTAAGATTAGCACCTGGCTTACATGTTGCTAAACAAGGGTCTAATCAATGGGCAATTTCTTCAAGAGGTTTTAGTAACGAACTTAATCAGGCATTGTCGCTTGTTGTTGATGGAAGAAGGGCTCATACCAATCTATTTCCTGCTGTATATTGGGATATGCAAGACACGTTATTATCAGATATAAAGAGAATTGAGGTGGTAAGAGGTGCTGGAGCGAATGTTATAGAAAGTAACGGCTTAGATAGAAGTGTTTGGACTGATAATGCTCTTAATGGCGTTGTTAATGTTATTACTAAAAGACCGGCAGAAACTCAGGGTAAATTTATTAATATTATTCATGGTACGTCAGAATCAATTAAAAGCGCAAGATATGGTGGTAAAATTGATGATGATATGTTTTATCGCATATATGCTAAAAATAGAATAATTGATTCTGGTTTAAATATTGATAATCATTCTCGCTCTGATGATTGGAGAGATTCAAGAAGTGGCTTTAGGATTGATTGGGAGGATAGTGTAACAAATCAATATATTTTTCAAGGTGATATTTTTAAAGGAAATGCCGGCTATAGGCATATTCATCCATCAATTGACCTAACGCAATATATTGTAAATGACAATATTTCTAGATATGATGGTTTAAATTTAATGTCTAAATGGTTACATAATAATAATGGTAATAAATTAGCTTTAAGAGGATATTATGATCATTACAGCAAAAGACATCAATTATTTGATCAGGAATTTAATGTTTTTGATGTAGATTTACAATATATCATTCCAAAAAGTAATTATGGAGAAAATATATTTGGTTTGGCATATAGGGTTGAAAATTCTATTATAGATTATCCTTATATTTATGGCTATAAATATAAGAAAAATATCGGCTCATTAATTAATTCTTTCATTCAAAATAAAATTAATATTATCCCCAAAAAACTTTCTTTAACAACAAGTTTTAAGATTCAGCATGAGGATGATATGAAGCGTAATGAATATTCTAATACTGAATTTCATCCTACTATTCGAGGTAATTTAAAATTGACAAATAGTCAGTCATTATGGGCAGGAATAGCAAAAACTAGTAGGAATCCTACAATATCTGAAAGATTTGGATCAATGGTTAAGCAGATAAGAGATGAATCGCCAAGAATTGTAAGATTATTATCTGATGAGGATTTTAAATCAGAAGAATTAATATCTTATGAATTAGGATATAGAAATTATTTTTCAAAAAGTTTATTTATAGAATCTTCAATATTTTTTAATCAATATGATAATTTAAGAACTTATGAATTTAATTCCGCCAATGCTTCCGAAGTTTCTTATAAGGTTGGTAATCAGCTATATGGTGAGTCATATGGTTTAGAAATTTCTTCAAAAATTGGAATAACTAATAATTTAGATATAGCTTTAAATTATACATTCTTAAAAACAACCCTGCATCAGCAACCTAATAGTACCGCTATAAATCCTGAATCAGATGAATATTCTGCACCAAAAAATCAATTTAGTGTGCGCTCATATTACGATTTCTTTGATAAATTTTCATGGAATAATATTTTATTTTATGCGGGAAGTGTCAAAAATTACAATATAAAATCTTATTTTAGATTTGATAGTAATATTAGTTTGCAAGTAAATAACAATGTTAAATTAACATTAGTAGGGCAAAATCTATTTAATAATAGAAGACAAGAATCTGCGCCATTTATTTTTCAGGAAAATTCATTTGAAGAATCTAGCAAAATATATGCTAAAATTAATATAATTTTTTAATTATGGCTAAATATTTTGTAACATATTTTTTAATATTATTCTTCATTACCCAATCTAAGGCTAATATTGTAGAAGAATATAAAGTTAAAGCTTCATGGGTTAAGGTCATATCGGAATATATTATATGGCACAAAGATGTTAAGAAATATAATATATGTAGTTTGGGACTTGATTTGGTTGGGTTGCATTTGAGAGGGTTAAAAAGTGACAATATAATTGTTACGGAAAAAAGTAGGCAAGATGATTTTAGTGATTGTCATTTATTATATATCAGCATTTCAGAAGAGAGACATATATTAGATATTATCAAAAAAATAGATAAATATAATATTGTTACCATTAGTGATATTGATAATTTTTCTAAATTAGGTGGAACTATAGAATTTATTTTTGATAGAGACTTAATAAGATTGCGTATTAATGGCCATAATTTGTCAAACCTTGAAAGAGAAACATTATATTTAGATAGTTATATTGTTGATTTATCTGAAATAATATATCCACAAAAAGACTGGTAGCTTTATCTCAAAATTTAAGAGAGTTTTGCAATTGAAGTAGTTTGATTTTTTAGATAATTTTGAGGCAAAATTATTGAATTTGGACAAAAATTAGCAGAAAAGCAAACTGCTTTAATTAGAAAATCATTCAAAGGCCTCTTTAAGAGAGTTTTATATATTATGTAGTTTTTAAGGCGAGTTTTGATAAATGGTATTATTTCTAAATATATGGGTATGAATATTTACTTTATTGCCTCTTTTAGGGTTATGAAACACTAAATGATTCTCCGCAACCACATCTAGCTTTTTCATTGGGATTTACAAAATCAAAACCCTCCTCAAGATCAGTTTTTTTATAAGTCATTTCACTGCCAATTAAAAACATTGAGACCTTTGGGTCGATAAATATAAAGATATCATTAAATTTTGCTAAATCATCAAATTTAGTTATATTTTTATCTTTAATAGCATATTCAATAACATAAGATAGGCCAGAACAGCCGCGGGTTCTAACTGATACTCTAATTCCTAAACAATTATTTTTTTTATTTTCTAATAGTTTTTGAACTTGTTTTAGAGCTTCATTTGATATTGTGATATAGTCAATTACTGGATTATCAATTTGAACTTTAGACATTATATTTAGTCTTTATGAATTATCTTCTTCGTTAGATTTTGATTCATAATCTTCAATTGCAGCTTTGATTGCATCTTCAGCTAATACGGAGCAATGAATTTTTACAGGAGGAAGTGATAATTCTTCTGATATATCTTTATTGGTAATCTTACGAACTTCAGATAATTTTTTTCCAATTACCCAATCAGTAACATATGAACTAGATGCAATTGCAGAACCGCAGCCAAAAGTTTTAAATTTAGCATCTTTGATAGTTTTGTTTTGTTCATCAATTTCGATTTGTAATTTCATCACATCACCACATGCTGGAGCACCAACTAATCCAGTTCCAACATTTGTTTTTGCCTTATCTAATGATCCAACATTTCTTGGATTGTTATAGTGATCTAAAAGTGTTTCTGAATATGACATATTTTTAATATTAATAGTTATTATAAATTATAATTGCCGTTTTTAAGATTATAACTCAATTTTTTAAAATAGTCAACTAATTTAGTTGAGTATTATTTTTTTAATCCTTATATTCCTTAGCTAAGTCCCAATAATTCATGGCTGATATTTTAATATAGTCTATTTCCTCTTGAGTTAAATCTCTAAAATATTTTGCAGGATTTCCAGCCCAAATTTGTCCTGATTTTACTATTTTTCCAGGAGTAACTACCGCTCCTGCTGCAATCATAGAATTTTCTTCAATTATTGCCAAATCCATGATTATGGCCCCCATGCCAATAAAGCTATAATCTTTAATAGTGCAAGCATGAATTATTGCGTTATGTCCAATTGTTACATAATCTCCAATAATGGTAGGACCACCTTCATCATTAGTTTTATTTTGTACATGATTAGCTCTAGTTACGTGGATAACAGAATTATCTTGAATATTGGTGTAATTTCCTATTTTTATTTTAGCTACGTCACCTCTAATTACCGTGCCATACCAAATTCCAGAATTCTTGCCAATTTTTACATCCCCAGATATTGTGGCGTTAGGCGCTATAAAAGAGGAATTGTCAATTTGAGGCAATATATTATTATATTTAATAATGTTACTCATTAATTTTGAATTTAAATTTCTTTTTATCTGGTTCGGATTTTAAGTTATTATCTATATGGTCAGGTTTTTTATTAAATTTAAATTTCTTATCTTTTTTTATATCCAGTAAGATATCTTTATTGTCATTTAAGATTTTAGGTATAGCTGGAATATTAGCTTCTTTCTCCTTAATATTACCGCTCTTTTTAAAAGTAAATTTAGGTTTTATTTTATCTTGCTTAATATCTTTGATTTTTGCAATAGGTTGTTTTGGAGTAGCAGTTGCTTCTGGAGCAATATTTGGTTTTTTATTAAATTTAAATTTTTTATTATTTTTTTGTAGAATAGGGGTTTTATTTATTTGCTCTTTATTTTGTGAATTAGTTACTTGATTATCATTATTTTTATTAATTTTTTTTATCTGCAATTCTTCTTTCTTTGGTTCTTTCTTGATTAGCTTATCCTCCATTGAGTATAATATTTGGGGTGGATTATTAAGATCAATATTATTTTTTATTGAATTAGAAGATTCTATTTTTTCAGTTTTTATTTGTTCTTTAATTTGTATTATTTGCGGTTTTTTACTGTTGATTTTTTTAAATTTAAACTTTTTTTCTTGACCATTGTTACTTGTTGATATTTTTGATTCTTTTGCAATAGAGATATTATTTATAGGGTTGTTATTTTTTTTAACTATTGGTTTTAAAGTATTAATATTTTTAGAATTTTTATAGATTTTTTGTTCTAAATTTGTATCATTAGCGGGCTTTTTTAATGTCATTTTATCTTTTTGTAATGCTTTGACATTATATAAATTATTTAAATGCGATAATATTTGTTCTAATTCTTTTTTAATTTTCGCATCTTCGCTTCTGCTTGCTATATATATTGATTTTTGAATATTTTTCTTAAATGTTAATAATTTTATAAAGGAGTATTTTAACAGAGATATTTCTTTAAATTTTGATATTAATTCTAAACATTTGCTATTAGTAGCATATAATATTGCAGATTCATCATTATTATTGTTAAAAAATATATTTGCTCCAAAGTTAATTAATAATTTTGCATTTTCTATTTTACAATTTGCAGATGCACGCATTATTGCTGTCCAACCACTATTATCTTTAATATTAACCTGGGCACCATTTTCTAATAAAATTTTAGTGATTTGGGGATTACTACTTCTTGCAGATAGGTGTAAAGCAGTAGCGCCGCCAATATTTTGCTTATTGATCATTTCTTGCTCCTTGGTGGAAAAAAATTTAACACCATCAATATCATTATTCATGACTGCATTCATTAATGAGGTAATGCCCGCAACATTACTATTGGAGGAGATATTATTGGCAAAAGCAATATTTGAATAGATAATAATCAGTAATAGTAATAACTTATTTAGCATAATTCGATAATTTCGTTTTTTATTTCTTCTATACCAGAGCCATATTTACTGCTGGAGATTAATATTTTTGGATTCATGGCTGGATATTTTATTGATTCTTTTGATATTTGTTCGATCATTTTTGTAATTTCATGTTCTTTTAATTGATCGGACTTAGTTAAAATAACTTGGAATCCAACTGGAATTTTATTTAAAATATCTATTATTTCCAGATCTTTTTCTTTTAATCCTCTCCTAATGTCAATTAATAAAAATACTCTTTTTAATTTTATACTATTATGAAAATAGCCAAAACTCAGCCTTGTCCAATGATTAATATCTGATCTAGATGTTTTGGCATAGCCATATCCAGGCATGTCAATAATTGCCAATTTATTATCAAGTAGGAAAAAATTTAATTGTTTTGTTCTTCCTGGTGTTTTTGATGTTAAGGCGATTTTTTTACCTAAGATATTATTGATTAATGTTGATTTTCCTACATTAGATTTGCCAATAAAGGCAATTTCGGTATTTTTTAATTTGGGCAATTGATCCAAATTAGCAACTGACATTAAAAATTTTGGCTCTATAGTAAAAATATCTTTCTTCATGCTGTTTTCAGGTTAAAAGAATTATTATAAGGATAAAATTATTATCTTGCAATTAAAGAAAATTAATACAAATGAAGATTCAAAATTCATATCATCAATTAGGTTCGAATTTTTACAAAGATCAAGCTCCAGATAAGATTGCAAATCCTCAATTAATTACTTTTAATAGTCAATTGGCGCAGGATTTGTCTTTTAAGGAGGAGTTTGCCTTAGATTATTTATCTGGAAATAAATTATCATCTGATTTTAAGCCAATATCCTTAGCTTATGCCGGCCATCAATTTGGTCATTTCGTGCCACAATTGGGCGATGGTAGAGCTGTTCTATTGGGTGAAATTTATGATCATAATAATAATTTATTTGATATTTGTCTTAAAGGATCTGGTAAAAGTTTTTTTTCACGAAATGGCGATGGTAAATGTCCAATTGACGCCGCTATAAGAGAATATCTTATGAGTGAATCTATGTATTTTTTAAATATTTCAACAGCTAGATCTTTAGCTTTAATAAAATCAGATGAAATAATTTATAGAGAAAATCCGATTGAATCCGCAATTATAACTAGAATTGCCAAAAGTCATATCAGAATTGGAACTTTTGAATATTTTGCTTGTCGCAATGATATCAATAATCTTAAAATTTTAGCAGATTACGCGATAAATCGCCATTTTTTGGAAATATCTAAAAATAATAATAAATATTTAGATTTATTAAAAATGGTTATGAGGTTACAGGCAGATCTGGTTTCTGATTGGCTGTCAGTTGGTTTTGTTCATGGCGTTATGAATAGCGATAATGTCGCTATTTCGGGTCAGACCATTGATTATGGCCCTTGCTCTTTTGTGGATGAATATGATCCTAATTTTTGTTTGAGCTATATTGATCAAAGAAGAAGATATTCTTTTTCTAATCAAAAACATATTATTTTATGGAATCTTAGTAAATTTGCTGGATCAATATTGCCATTAATTAATTCGGATATTAAAAAATCTATTATAATTGCCGAAGAGGAGTTGGAGAAATTTCCTAATTTATTTGAAAAAACATATCTTAAAAAAATGGCGCAAAAAATTGGCATTTTTAATGAAAAAGATGATGATATTAATTTAATTGGGCAATTTTTAGATATTTTGGAAGAGAATAATCTTGATTTTACAAATTCATTTAGAATTTTAAGTAAAATATTAATTAAGGAGGAGGAATTTCAAGTACAAAATACTCAATATCGTAATTGGCAGGTAAAATGGTTTAAGAGATTAAAAGAGCAGGGCGGTGATAATAATGAAATTGCACAAAAAATGGATCAAATTAATCCAATTTTAATCCCTAGAAATCATATAATGCAAAAAATTATTAAAGATGCAGCTATTAATGATGATTATACAGAATTTAATAAATTTTTAATAGCAATTAAAAATCCCTTTATAAAGCAACATTCTTATAATGAATATTATCAATTACCAAATGATAATGAGAGGGTAAAAAATACATTTTGTGGTACTTAATAATGCACATTATTAATGTCATTTATAAAAAGATCATTAGTGCGTTTTTTCATTACTATCTTCTGCAAAACTATTGCATAATTCAATTCCCCTTTGTAAATCCGTTTTTGGTTTTTGTAAAAATTTTGGTTTTTGTAAAAAATACATATTCGCTAATTGCAATATATAACTTATTTGAGCATAATGGATGCCAGTAGATGTGCTAAACTGATCTGGAGAAATTCTTGATATCTCTATTTTATCTTTTGATTCTGGTTCTTCCATAGGAAAAAATATTTCATCAGATTCATCTCCATCTTCTATCATTATTTCATTATAAATCTTAAGGCATTTAGCCTGATAAATCCTTCTGCATCTTTTTGATTATAAACCTCATCCTGTTCAAAAGTAACATATTCTTCCTTATAAAGGCTTTTTGGAGATTTGCGACCAAGTAAAATCACATTACCCTTATAAAGATGCAGCCTAACTACACCTTCGACATTTTCTTGCGATTTGTCAATTAAGGCTTGCAGCATTTCACGCTCAGGGGCAAACCACATGCCATTATAAATTAATTTAGCATATTTTGGCATAATTTCATCTTTTAAATGCGCTGCTTCACGATCTAAGGTGATAGATTCAATTGCTCTGTGAGCTTCGAGTAAAATTGTGCCGCCTGGAGTTTCGTAAGTTCCACGAGATTTCATACCGATAAAGCGATTTTCAACAATGTCAATTCTACCAATAGCATTATCATAGCCATATTCATTAAGTTTTGCTAATAAATTGGCTGGAGATAATTTTTGTCCATTAATTGCAAAAGGGTCGCCTTTTTTAAATTCAATTTCAATAATATCACCATTTTCCTTGCCATTTTTAGGATGTTGTGTTCTTTGATAAACATATTCCGGTGATTCTTGCCATGGATCTTCCAAAACCTTACCTTCTGATGAGGTGTGAAGAAGATTAGCATCAACAGAATAGGGTGCTTCACCTCTTTTATCTTTGGCAATTTCAATATTATGTTTTTCGGCGTAAGAGATTAATTTATCACGAGAATTTAAATCCCACTCACGCCATGGAGCAATAACTTTAATATTAGGATTACAAGCATAATAACCCATTTCAAAACGAATTTGATCATTACCTTTGCCAGTAGCGCCGTGAGAAACCGCATCTGCACCAACTTTATTAGCAATTTCAATTTGTTTTTTGGCAATTAAAGGGCGAGCAATTGATGTACCTAATAAATATTTACCTTCATAAATAGTATTGGCGCGAAACATAGGAAAAACATAATCGCGAACAAATTCTTCACGAAGATCTTCAATAAAGATATCTTTAACACCAAATTTTTCTGCTTTTTTACGCGCCGGTTCTAATTCTTCGCCCTGACCAAGATCGGCAGTAAAGGTTACTACTTCGCAATCATGAGTTTCACGCAGCCAAGCCAAAATAACAGAAGTATCTAATCCTCCAGAATATGCTAAAACTACTTTTTTAATTTTTTTTGTCATTAAACTTGAAATAAATTATTTTATTGATACTATTTTTATGAAAGAGTTTTGCATAATTTCTTAACTTATGCAAATTTAACTCTTACTAATTACAAATTAATTTCCTTTAAAATGCAAATAAAAGAATTATCTAGCAATATTGATATTAAGGATAGCTTTAAAATCATGACTCAAATTTATCAAGAGTTAAAAGAGGAAGATTATATTTCTAATATTACCAAAGCTATTGATAGTGGCTATAAAATGTCCGCAGTTTATAAGGATACTGAAATTATCGCAGTTATTGGCATTAATGTTGTTGATGATATGCGCTATGGCAGGTCTATTAGGATTGAGGATTTTATGATTTGTCGTTCTAATCGCGGCATAGGTGCTGGTAAAATGCTTTTAAAATGGGTTGATTGGCAATTATTAAAATATAAGGCTGAAACCATTTTATCAAATCTTGGTTCAGAACGAAAAGAATCTCACAAAATTTTCCTTAGAGAAGGTTTTATAATTGATGGTATATTTTTTAAAAAATAATTAAATATAATGACAATAAATTTAACAAAAAAAATGACAGAAAATAACTTTCGTGTAGAAACGGACTCATTTGGCGATATTAATGTACCAGCAAATGCTTATTATGGTGCGCAAACTCAAAGATCAACACAAAATTTTGCTATTTGTATCGATAATAAGGGTCATAAAATGCCAAAAGAGATGGTTAAAGCCATGCTTTATGTTAAAAAATCTGCAGCCCTTACTAATAAGCAAATTATGTTAGCCAATCCTGATGCTAAGGAATATAATAAATTTTCTGAAAAAACTGCTAATTTAATTGATCAAGCGATAGATAAAATTCTGGCTGATTTTGATAATTTTTATGAAGATCATTTTCCTTTAGTTGTGTGGCAAACTGGTTCTGGTACCCAAACTAATATGAATTGTAATGAAGTTATTGCCTCTGTTGCTAATGAAATTGCTACTGGTCAAAAGGGCGGTAAAGACCCCGTTCATCCCAATGATCATTGTAATTTAGGTCAATCTTCTAATGATACTTTTCCAACCGCAATGCATGTGGCGGGGGTAATGACTATTTGTGAAAAACTTTTTCCAACTTTATTTAATTTTTATGAATCTTTAAAAAATAAAGAGGAAGAATTTAAAGATATTATTAAGATTGGCCGTACTCACACGCAAGATGCTACGCCAGTTACTTTAGGTCAGGAATTTTCTGGCTATAAATATCAAATATTTAATAATATTTTAAGACTTAATGATGCTATTGATGGTGTTTTATTTTTAGCTCAAGGTGGTACGGCAGTTGGTACGGGAATTAACTCTCATAAGGATTTTTCAGAAAAATTTGCTCAAAATATTACTAAAATTACAGATATTAAAGGTCAAATTGCTAAAATTATCACAAAAGCTAATTCTTATAATGATTGGGAAGATGTTAAAAATCAATTTTCTGACAGAAAAGATGAATTTACTTCTAATAAAAATAAGTTTGAGTCTTTAGCAACTTGCGATGCTTTGGTTAACTTGTCTGGATGTTTGAATGTTATTGCAACTTCAATCATGAAAATTGCCAATGATATCAGATTTTTAGCTTCTGGCCCTAGATCTGGCCTTGGTGAAATTTGCCTACCAGAAAATGAACCGGGTTCTTCAATTATGCCAGGTAAGGTTAATCCTACACAATGCGAGGCTTTGACTATGATTTCTTGCCAAGTAATTGGTAATCATACTGCTGTTACAATTGGTGGTACCAATGGTCATTTTGAACTAAATGTTTTTAGACCAATGGTAATTTATAATATTATTAATTCGGTTAATTTAATTTCTGAAGGCGTTAATAGCTTTATTGATAAATGTTTAAATGGTGTCGAGGCAAATCATGAAAGAATTAATGAATTACTTAATAATTCTTTAATGTTAGTTACCGCTCTTAATCCTTATATTGGTTATGATAATGCGGCAAAAATTGCTAAAAAAGCCCATAATGATGGTACTACTCTTAAAGAAGCTGCTTTGGAGCTAAAATTAGTGACAGAAGAGCAATTTAATGAGTGGGTTGATCCAAGTAAAATGGTATAATATTAAAATTCATTTATAATGTTACATTATAAATGAATTTTGATATAAGTTTATAAATTTATTTGTTATTTTATGAAAAGAATTTTAGTTGCAACAGATTTATCAGCTAGATCGGATAGAGCTGTTTTAAGAGCTATAAAATTAGCTGAAAAGTTTCAGGCCAGATTAACAATAATTAATGTTATTGATGATCAAATCCCGAAGAGGTCAATAGAGAGTTTTAAATCCATAGCCCAGGATGAAATTGATAATTGCTTAAAAAATCACAATTCTCAAGTTGAAATAGATATTAAAATAGTGAAGGGTGATGCTTATGAACAAATTTTAAAATTTTCTTATGAGGAAGACATTGATTTGTTGGTTGTTGGTATTCATCGTCATGTTAATAGTGATGAACCTATGATTGGGCACGTTATTCAAAGATTGGTTGATTTTTCTCATAAGACAATTATTGTTGTGCGCGATAGATATGAGAAAGATTATAACAAAATATTAGCGCCAGTTGATTTTACTAATTCTTCAGTTATTTCTTTAAAATTTGCAACTGATAATTTTTCTAAGGCCAATTTTGATTTAATTCATACTTATCAGGTGCCTTTTATGGGAATTTCTGGTTCAAGCTCTATAATTTCTAAGCAAGCTCAAAAAGAAAGTGAAGAAGATTTGGATAATATTATTCATGATATAGAAAAAAGCCATCCAGTTAAAATCAACAAAATAATCAAAAAAGGGCGAATATCTAACGTTCTCTTTGAAGAGGTTGGGCATCTAAATCCTGATTTATTGGTTATTGGTTGTTCAGAGAAGCATTTTGTTGCTAGGTTTGCTGATGCTAGTATTGCGGATCAGATTTTAGCAGATCCTCCTTGTGATGTTTTAATTGTGGGTAAGTAATAAAACAATATTAACAATTAGATATGATGATTATCATATTTTATTGAAAAAACAAAGGAATTACATAAATAAAAATTATTATCACAAAAGCTAGTGATATAAAATATTTTAATAATTCCATCATGGCTAATTATAGTTTTATTATTTTGATTTTGCTATTTCGTCAAATCTTTTAATAAGGGTTAAGAATTCCTCAAGATTTTCTAATTTTAACATACAAGGTCCATCAGATGGTGCGTTATCTGGATCTTGGTGAGTTTCAACAAAAAGACCAGCAACGCCAACGGCAATTGCAGCTTTTGCTAAAGTTTCCACAAATTCCCTTTGACCACCAGAAGCACCACCTAATCCACCCGGCTGTTGTACTGAGTGGGTAGCATCATAAATGACAGGATAGCCAGTTTTTGCCATAATAGGAAGAGATCTCATATCTGAAACTAGAGTATTATAGCCAAAACTTACACCTCTTTCGGTAAGTAGGATTTGCTCATTGCCAGATTCTTCTAATTTTTTAACAACATTATTCATGTCCCAAGGTGCAAGAAATTGCCCTTTTTTAGCATTAATAATTTTACCAGTTTTTGCTGCAGCAATTAAAAGATCAGTTTGACGACATAAAAATGCTGGAATTTGTAAAATATCAACTGAATCCTTAACTAAATTACATTGCTCTTCATTGTGAATATCGGTTAAGATGGGGCAGTTAAAAGTTTTTTTAACTTCTTCAAAAATTGGTAGGGTTTTTTCTAGACCTAAGCCTCTTTTTCCAGAAATTGAGCTACGATTTGCTTTGTCAAAAGAAGATTTATAGATAAAATTAATATTTAATTTATCGGTAATTTTTTTGATTTTTTCTGCCATCATCATTGAATGATCACGATTTTCAGTTTGGCAGGGGCCAGCAATTAATGTAAATGGCAAGTCGTTACCAATATTTAATTTGTCTATATTAATTTTTTTCATTTTCTTTATTTATAAATCATTGAAAATTCATTGTGGAAAAAAATATATAATTTATCAAGAAAATTCTTGAATTATAGTTATATAAATTATATATCTTATAGAATGTTTTAATCAGTTTGTTAAAAATTAGCCTTAAATATAAAATATGCGCTAATTTATAGCTTAGAAATAGTTTTATTTTTGGATATTTAAGGTGAATATAATATATAAAATTATTATAAAAATTTTTATTTTAGCGCATATTCTATTCTTAAATTCTTGCGTTATTTCTGAAAATCCAGGCTCTGGATATATTAATCCAAGATATCCTTCTTCTGCCCCTTATGGTTATAACCCATATCAGGCAAATACACCATCATATACAGCTCCATCTCAAGTCGCTCCTGCCGCTCCTGGGTCAAGATATTATACTAATCCATATGATTTTCCTCAGCCAAATTATTATCAATATTATGATACGGATCGTTATTATAAGCCACCTAATTCTTATAATACTAGATCCTCTGCTGATTCAAGATAAATATAGATTATATTTTAAAACATAGTTAGTTAATAATTTTAATATGAAAAAAGTAGAAATTTACACAACCCAAATTTGTCCATATTGCGTTAGGGCTAAAAGAATGTTTGATGAGAGGAGTATATCTTATCAAGAGATTAAAATTACCTCTCAAGAGTTAATGCAGGAGATGTTAAAAAGATCAGATGGTAAAAGAACGGTTCCTCAAATTTTTATTGATAATCAACATATTGGAGGGAGTGATGATTTATATGAATATTTTAAAAATATAGAGAAATAATTTGTGGTTTTAAAAAAAATAGCCATTTTATTTGCATTATTTTTTCTTACCTCTTGTGGACCTTATTGGTATAAACCTATGGGTAAGATTTTTAAACAAGCGCCAAAGGCGCCTGATCAAGCTAGTTATGGCTTTAGATTAGGCTGGATTCATGGTTGTGAATCTGGCTTGGCTACTAATTTTGGGGGTACGTTTTTCATGAGTTTTTATAAATGGAAGAGGGATCCAGATTTAATAGCAAGTAATCCTGATAGATATAAATTAAGCAGGAAGTATGAAGATGAATTGCCTTTAGATTGGAACAATGATCGTGAAGTAGAAAAAAATATATATGATTATAATAATATATTTTGGACGGCTCATAAATATTGCCGACATTATGCTTTAGGATCTTTAAGAATGGTTGACATGGAACCCGATCTTCCATCTGCTGAAAGATTTAGACTCGGTAGTCATAATATGACTGACATGTACCGCCTTGATGGTTTCGGAGATACTAGATTTTCACATTGGTAGGGGGATGTTTGTTAAAATCATTAAATTTGGACAAAATTAGCAGAAAAGCAAGCTGATTTAATTAGAAAATCAATTGCGCAAAGTTCTTGTAATTATATATATTATATGTCTGATATTAGTTTGAATGAAATAGATAAATTAGATAAAAAAGAGAAAATAACATTTTTTATTCAAAATGGTAAAAACTCTCAGGCAAAATCTATATTTGAAGATTTACATCCTGTAGATCAGGCTGAAATTATTTCTAATATTGATTTTGAATTAAGAATCCGTGTTATTGCTGCAATTTGTAATGTAAAATTACAATTTCTAGTGTATCTAGAGGATCATATTAAGGAAGAAGTTATAGATTTACTGGGTTCAAAATATGTTTCTAGAGGGATAGAAGATTTAGATTTAGATGATATAGTTAAAATTATTGAAATTCTTGAGCAAGATAAGATTGATGAGATTATTGGTAATTTTCCAAAAGATTTATTGCATAATGTTCAAAAGACTTTAAGTTATCCCGAAGATAGTATTGGTCGTGTAATGAATCAAAATTTTATTGCTATTAATCAGGACTGGACCATTGGTCAGGCAACGCAATTTTTGCAAGAAAAAGAAGATCTAAGTGATGATTTTTATAATATTATTCTAATAGATCATAATAATATTCCTGTTGCAGAAATTTCAGTTAGCACCATTATAAAACACAAAAAAAACATAATATTAAAAAATTTAATATCTAGTAATAAATTACATTCAATTAATGATAAGTCTAATCAGGAAGATGCAGCAAGATATTTTACTAAATATTCTTTACAATATTTAGTTATAACAAATGATGAGGGTAAATTGGTTGGTTTAATATATGCTAATGATGTAATTGATATTGTTGAAGAGGAGGATGAGGAAGATATTCTATTACTAGCTGGTGTAAATGATATTAATTTACATTCTACAAATTTTATTACTGCTAAATCTAGAATACCATGGCTTGTTATTAGTTTGGTTTTTTCTAGTTTTTCTGCCATTATTATTGCTCTTTTTGCTAAAGAAATTGAAAAAATGGTAGTAATAGCGGTTTTACTCCCTATAGTCGCCTCAGTTTCTGGTGCAGCAGGTAATCAAACATTGGCAATAATGGTTCGATCAATTGCAACCTTAGATATTGAAAATATAGGCTATTGGAAGGTCATTATTAAAGAATCTGTAGTAGGATCTATTAATGGTTTATTCTTAGCCCTCATTGCGTCTGCTGCTTGTTATGTTTGGCAAGATAATTATATATTATCAATATCTATCTTTATATCTATTTTTGTTACAATATTAATTTCTTGTCTTTTTGGAGCGGCTATTCCAACCATATTAAATAAATTAAAATTTGATCCAGCAATATCTTCTGGGGTATTTTTAACCACTTTAATAGATGCGACATCATTTTTTGTTTTTTTAGGGTTTATTTCAATAATTTCTTGATGATTAAAATAATTATTTTTTTTCTTACATTTTTAACATCAAATAATCTATATGCCATTGAAGAATCGGTAAAAACTAATATCAAATCAAAAAGCATTACCATAGTTAAGGATAAGAATTTTATTGAATTTAATGATAATGTTCTTTTAACTCGTGAAGATATTAGTTTTTTGTCAAATAAAATGCTTGTTTTTACAGATCAAGAGCAAAAAATGAATGAAAAAGCTAAAATTAAAATAGTTAAAGCTAATGGGAAGGTGAAGATTTTTAATGAAGAATTTATTGCAACTGGCAATTCTGGTATTTATGATATAGATAAAGGTGTTTTTAAGATATTTGGTGATGTGATTTTAAATGAAGGTACAAAAATTGCTAATGGCGATGAATTTACTTATGACATTGCTAATAAGAATGGGTTTTTATCAAATAACAATCCACAAAAAAATAGGCCAACTATTATTATTAACGAAGATTTAGATAATTTAAAAAAGGATTTCAATGAAAATTCTAACAATTAAGGATATTGCAAAGAGCTATAGTAAAAAATCTGTTATAAAGAATATTTCTTTACAGATAAAGCAGGGTGAGGTTGTTGGCTTGTTGGGTCCTAATGGCGCTGGCAAGACTACATGCTTTTATATTATAGTTGGATTGATTGCTATTGATGGTGGTAATATTTTTTTAGATAATATTGATATCACCAATATGGCAATGCATGAAAGGTCAAAATTAGGTATTGGATATTTACCGCAAGAATCTTCTATTTTTAGAAAGATGAATGTGGAAGATAATATCATGTCTATTTTAGAGATTAATGAACCTAATAATTCAAAAAGATCAGAAAAATTAGAAAAATTATTAGAGGAATTTTCAATTACTCATATTCGCAAATCTCACGCTTTATCGCTTTCTGGAGGTGAAAGAAGGAGGGTGGAAATTGCAAGAGCATTAGCAACTAATCCTGACTTTATTTTGCTTGATGAGCCATTTGCCGGTGTTGACCCAATAGCTGTTAAAGATATTATGAATATGGTTAGTCAATTAAAAAATCGTAATATTGGAGTTTTAATTACTGATCATAATGTACAAGAAACTTTAAAAATTGTTGATAAGGCTTATATTGTTTATGATGGTACTATTTTAACATCTGGAACAAAGGATGAAATTATTAATGATGAGGAGGTGAAGCGTGTTTATCTTGGTGACAACTTCACGTAATACCACTTCCCAACTTTAAAGCAACTTTT
>JAOFKK010000016.1 GCA_028040005.1 Rickettsiales bacterium | reverse complement strand
TACACATAACTTTAAGTTGACACTTTAGTGGGGTACGCGATGTCACAACATAAAAAGCTAATCAAGTTACCTCCCCGTTGCAACATAAATGAACTATAAGCTATTAATTATCAAAAAATGTTTTTAATGTTTTAGACCTTGTTGGATGTTTAAGTTTAGATAATGCTTTAGCTTCAATCTGTCTGATTCTTTCCCTAGTTACAGAAAATTGCCTCCCAACTTCCTCTAAAGTATGGTCAGTTACCATGCCAATGCCAAATCTCATTCTAATAACCCTTTCTTCTCGTGGGGTCAAAGTTGATAGAATCTGTGTAGCAGCCTCCTTTAATTTGCCATAAGTTGCAGCATCATTGGGTGAAATTGCAGCCTTATCTTCAATAAAATCACCAAGAATACTTTCATCATCACCAGAAAGTGGGGTTTCTAAACTAACAGGATCTTTAGAAGTTTTTAGAATTTTTCTAACTCTATCAACTGACATATAAAGCTCTTTAGCAACTTCTTCTACGGTTGGCTCCCTTTGATTTTTTTGAATCATTTTCTTTTGGGTTTTAAGAATTTGATTCAAACCTTCATTAATATGAATTGGCGATCTAATCATTTTTGATTGATCAGAAATAGCTCTAGTAATAGCCTGTCTAATCCACCAAGTAGCATAGGTTGAGAATTTATAACCTCTTTTATATTCAAATTTATCAACCGCCTTCATTAAGCCAATATTACCCTCTTGAATTAAATCTAAAAATTGTAATCCACGATTAGTATATTTTTTAGCGATAGAAACAACAAGCCTAAGATTAGCTTTTATCATTTCTTTTTTTGCCTTACTCTCATCTCTTTGGCCCTGCCTAATGGTTGATATAATATTACGGAATTTTGAAAGAGGCAATCCAGTTAATTTAATTGCATCTAAGATTTCATTCCTGATTTTAATTACTTCATCTCCTTTATCAGTTAGGCATTTTGTAATATTTTTATCACCAGATTTCTTCATATCTTTAATCCAACTCTCCTCTTCAATATGTTGGTGTTTTTTAAGAAAATCTACCCTTTCCACGCCAAATGAAGTAAATAATCTAAGTAAAGAAATCTCTTGATTACGAATTTCATCATCAATTTCAGATAATTGAGTAACAAGAGATTTTATTAAATCATCATTAAAATTAATCTCTTTAGTCAACTCATCAAGATCAGATATTAATTTAGCATTATCGCTATAAAGTTTATCATAACCATCCTTTTCTAGGGTTTTTAAAAATCTTTCTGATAAATTAGATATCTTTTGAAGAAGATCTAACATTTTTGGCATCAAAATTCTCTCCATTGAGACAAAAGATGTGATTGAGTCAAATTCATCATCTTCACCATATATTTCACTATCATCTTCTTCATCATCTTCAATAATTCCCAAGTCATTATCAATGACAATATCACCATTATTAGAATTTTGCTCACTATTTTTAAGCATTTCTTCTAATTCGGAATTATAAGTCTCATCAATTCGGATAATATCACGAAGTAGTAAATTACCACCTGACAACCCATCATACCAATCAATAAAATATTTCATTACAACTGGAGTTGAGCAAAGAGTAGCTATTACCTTATTACGACTAGTTTCAATCCTCATCGCAATCTCAACCTCATTTTCACGAGTTAATAATTTGAGATTACTCATTGATTTAAGATAATTTTTTACTGAATCTTCTGTTCTTTTTTGTGACTTATCTTCATCTACCCTTGAATCAAAATCGGATTCTTTTTCAACAATTTGGATTTTAAATTCTGATAATATATCGAATATTTTTTCAATCTTATCAGGATCTATAGCTTCATTTTCAATATATTTATTGATTTTATCGTAAGTTATATAGCCTTTTGACTTAACACTGGCAATTAACTTTTTTAATTTGATTGCAGCAGATTCAACATTATGATCAGGATCAGGCTCTTTGGATGACGGATTAAGGGCTTTAAGATGCTCCTTATATAAATCTTTTAACTCTTCTTTGTTATTTTTATTAGACATATTTAACTCATTTTTCCACAACAATGTTTATATTTTAGACCACTATTACAAGGGCATTTTTCATTTCTACCAATATTAGCCCATTGATCTAACTTATTATTGCCAGTTTTTTTAATATTTATCGGTCCTTTATTTTGCTTGTCAGATACAGTAGAAATACTAGATTGATTATGTTTAGCATTTTTCTTAGATTTTGATAATTTATCTAAAATCTCCTTTTCGCTAGTATTCTCTTGTAGTTTGGCATGAGAAATCCTCATTAAGGATTTTTCCTCAATATTAAAAATCATATCTTGGAATAACTCAGCAGATTCTCTTTTATATTCAATAAAAGGATCTTTCCCCGCATAAGCCCTAAGGTTAATATTATTTCTCATTTTATCAAGAGCTAAAAGATGATTTTTCCACTCAAAATCCAAAGTCATTAAAAAGACCTGACGTCTTAATTCTTTTTCTATTTCTAGGCCATGCTCTTGCTCTTTTTGAGATATTAATTTTTCAGCATTATTATTAATATAATCTAAAATTTCAACATCCGAAATTCCTTCCTTATTAGAAAATGATTTAATATCTAATTTTAGACCATAAATTCTTAAAACCTCTTTTTCAATCGATTCTAAATCCCATTGTTCTAAATATGATTTCTTAGGAATTGCCTTGCCAATCATATCTTGATTTACATCATCAATAATTTTTTTAATGTCCAAACCCAAATCATCAGATTTAATAATATCCATTCTTCTTTTGAAGATTTCTTTTCTTTGATCATTAACAATGTCATCATATTTTATAAGGTTCTTTCTAATCTCAAAATGATGGGCCTCAACCTTTTTTTGGGCTCTAATTAATGTTTTAGTAATCCATGGATGAAATATAGCCTCATCATCCTTTAATCCCAATCTTGATAAAATAACCTGTAATTTATCAGATCCAAAAATACGCATTAAATCATCTTCCAGTGATAAATAAAATTTAGATTTCCCGATGTCACCTTGCCTACCAGACCTACCTCTTAACTGATTATCAATTCTTCTACTTTCATGTCTTTCCGTTCCTAAAACATACAGACCTCCTGCTTCAATGGCGATTTTTTTATCCTCCTCTATTTTTTTATCGATAATATCAATTTTTTCTTTTAATTTGGCCTTGGTTAATTTTTTAATATTTAGCTCTTCTATTAAAATATCCTT
Source organism: Rickettsiales bacterium (assembly GCA_028040005.1). GTDB lineage: Bacteria > Pseudomonadota > Alphaproteobacteria > Rickettsiales > UBA1997 > CAJQHK01. The sequence goes on along the minus strand of JAOFKK010000016.1, from coordinate 13,934 downwards.
ATTTCCTCCTAACTTAATATCGGTTCCACGACCAGCCATATTGGTAGCAATAGTAATGGCCTTGGGAATACCAGCTTGAGAAATAATCTTTGATTCTTCCATGTGGAATTTAGCATTTAGAACCTTATGGGGTAATTTTTCTTTTTTTAATAATTTTGATAAATATTCAGAATTTTCAATGGTAACAGTACCAACCAAAATAGGTTGCTTTTTTGCATGACATTTTTTAATTTCTTCAACTATAGCTTTGTATTTTTCATTCTTTGTTTTGTAAATCTCGTCATCTTCATCAATCCTAGTAACCATTCTATGAGTCGGAACTTGAACAGTTTTTAATCCGTAAATTTCTTCAAATTCAGCAGCCTCAGTAATGGCAGTACCTGTCATGCCAGATAATTTATCATAAAGTCTAAAATAATTTTGGAAAGTAATCGATGATAGAGTTTGATTTTCATTTTTTACCCTCAAACCCTCTTTTGCTTCTAAGGCTTGATGCAGACCATCAGAGAATCTTCTTCCCTCCTGCATTCTACCAGTAAATTCATCAATAATAACAATATCACCATTTTTAACAATATAATCCTTATTATTAGTAAATAAAACATTAGCCCTAAGAGCCTGATTAAAATGATGCATAATTTCCATATTATCCATATTAAATAAATCAGAATCCTTATCGATTAACCCGCCATCTTTTAATATTTGCTCAGCATTTTCCGTGCCTTCATCAGTTAATAATGCTTGATTTGATTTTTCATCAATATCGTAATCCTCCTTTGATAATTGCGGAATTAATTTATTAACTTTTTGATATAATTGAGAATTATCATTAGTTGGCCCAGAAATAACCAAAGGGCTACGAGCTTCATCAATTAAAATTGAATCCACCTCATCAATAATAGCAAAATGACGACCATTTGTTACCATATCCTTAATTGCGAATTTCATATTATCTCTTAAATAATCGAATCCCAATTCATTATTAGTAGCGTAAATAATATCGCATTGATAGGCTTTTTTTCTTTCCACATCATCCATACCTCCAATTATACAGCTAACAGTTAGTCCTAAAAATTCGTGAATCTTCCCCATCCATGCTGAATCCCTCTTAGCTAAATAATCATTTACAGTAACTATGTGAACTGAATTACCAGATAAGGCATTAAGATATGAAGGTAGGGTTGAAACTAAAGTTTTACCCTCACCTGTTTTCATCTCAGATATTTTACCTTGATGTAATATAATCCCGCCAATTAGCTGCACATCAAAATGACGCATATTAAGAACTCTTTTTGAAGCCTCCCTTACAACAGCAAATGCTTCAGCTAATATGTCGTCAGGAGTTTTGCCGCTTTGTAATTGATCCTTAAAAAAGATTGTTTTTGATTTTAAATCATCATCTGATAATTGTGATAATTTTTCTTCAAAATCATTAATCTTTTTAATGATAGGACTATAGGATTTAATAATACGATCATTTACTGAGCCAAAAATTCTTTTTAAGATAAAATTGATCATATTTATAATTGGGTTAAATTTGAGTTATGATTTGAGAGCGGCCTTTTTATTACCCATATAAATTAAGAAAGCCCCCAATATGGCCGACAAGGCCGATGCAACCATGACGCCAATTCTAACCTTATTTAAAATATAAGGGTCGACGAAGGCAAGATTTCCAATAAATAAACTCATAGTAAAGCCAATACCTGTTAAGGTAGAAACGCCATAAAATTGCAATATATTTGCATCTTTAAAAAATTTAGCAATTTTTAATTTACTTATAAGAATAACACAAGATATAACGCCAACTTGCTTACCGACAAATAGACCCATAATAATACCCAATACTAATGGATCGCATAGAATATCTAAGGCAATATTTTCAAATACAATACCGGCACTTGCAAAGGCAAAAATCGGTAAAATAATGTAATTTACAGGCTTATGTAAGGCACTTTCCACTATATATAATGGCGCTATGCCTTTTTTATTCTTAATTTTAGTAGGTAAGAACATCGCTAAAGTAACGCCAGCAATAGTTGCGTGAACTCCGGATTTTAATACAAAAACCCACAAAATAACACCCAAAATTAAATATGGAACTAAATTGGTTATTTTTTTGCGATTTAAAATAAATAATAGCACATAAATAACGCATGATAATTCAATAAAAATGATTGATATATTGTCACTATAAAAAATTGCAATAATTATAATAGCCACTAAATCATCAATAACAGCAAGAGCAACTAAAAATATTTTTAATGATTTTGGAACCTTGTTGCCAAAAAGATTTAAAACACCAATTGCAAAAGCAATATCTGTTGCAGTTGGAATAGCCCAACCTCTCATATTTTGTTCAAAATCATTATTAATATGAGCAAAAATAAGAGCCGGAACAACAACGCCCCCAACAGCTGCAATCAATGGCTTAATAATAGCAGATCTATTTGATAATTCACCATTAACAACTTCATGCTTTAATTCAATGCCAATTAGAAAAAAGAAAATAGCCATTAGAGCATCATCAACCCATAATTTAATGGTCATTTCTTTAAAAATACCTATGAAGGATAGGTTTAAATTAAAATTTGTATTTAGTAAAGATTCATAATATGGACGAAGTGGTGAATTAACACAAATCATTGCCAAAATAGCAAATAATAATAAAATAATTCCACTAGAAGAGTCTGATTTAAAGAAATTTTTAATTAATGACTTCATTTAATATTGTTAATTAATTACTTATATAACTTAAGAACTTGTCAGAAAATTGTACACTGAGCAATATTAATGTCATAATAATATAATTGCAATCTTTCTAAATTATTTACTTTAAATATAATTATTGTAAATATTAATACCACTTCCCAACTTTAAGAGACCTTTGTTAATAAATATTTTAACTCAAATGAATTAATTGCTTATTTTAAAACATTATGAATTTACCTAAAAATCACCCTAAAATTTCCAATAATATTGGTGTTTTAATTATTAATCTTGGCACGCCAAATAATTATGATTTTTTTTCTGTTAGAAAATATCTCAAAGAATTTTTATCAGATAAAAGGGTTATCGAGGTTAATCCAATTTTATGGCAAATTATTCTTAATTTATTTATTTTAACTTTTCGCCCCGGAAAAACTGGTAAAAATTATCAAAAAATATGGCTGCATGATAAAAAAATGTCACCATTACTTTATTATACTAAGTTACAAGCGGAGCAATTACACAATTCCCTGAATAAAAAAAATCCAAATCTTATCATTGATTTTGCCATGAGATATGGAAACCCATCAATAGCAAGTAAAATTAAAAAATTACAAAATCAAAAGTGTCGTAAAATTATTTTTATACCTCTTTATCCACAATATGCTTCAGCTACTACCGCTTCAATCAATGATAAAATATATGATATAATGCAAAAAATTCGCTATCAACCAGCAATTCGCATTCAACATAGCTATTATGATCATGATTTATATATTAATGCCTTAGTAAATTCGGTTAAAAAACATTTAAAGATTCTAAAATTTCAGCCAGATGCGATAATTTCTTCCTATCACGGCATTCCTAAGGAATATTTTGAAAAAGGTGATCCTTATCAATGTTTTTGCCACAAAACTAATCGTTTATTTTCTGAAAAATTACAAAAGGACAAAATTGAAATTCCTAATTTTATCGCTTTTCAATCAAGATTCGGACCAAAAGAATGGCTAAAACCCTATATGGAGGATGTTTTGGATGACATGATTGCCAAAAATTATAAAAAAATTCTAGTAATTTCCCCAGGATTTGCTAGTGATTGCATTGAAACATTAGAAGAGATTAATATTGGATATAGAGAATTATTTTTAAAAAAAGGAGGAAAAGATTTTGACTTTATCCCTTGTTTAAATGATAATAGTGACCATATCAAATTATTAGAAAAATTAGTAAAAGATAATCTAACAGGTTTTTAAAATAATGACAAATTTTGCAAAAATAGAAGAAATCATCGAAGATGCCAAAAATGGCAGAATGTTCATCTTAGTTGATGATGAAAATCGAGAAAATGAAGGAGATATAATAATAGCTGCAGAAAAATGCGGCAATAAAGAGGTTAATTTTATGGCCAAAAATGGTCGTGGATTAATTTGCTTAGCTCTTGAAAAGGAAAGAATCAAACAATTGGGTTTACCAATGATGTCTCTTAATAATAATTCTCGTCATCAAACTGCCTTTACTATTTCAATTGAAGCAAGAGAGGGTATTACTACCGGCATTTCAGCAGCGGATCGTGCCAAAACAATTACAGACGCTATTAATCCTAATAATGATCAAAGAGACATAGTTAGTCCGGGTCATATTTTTCCACTCCAAGCAAAAGATGGCGGTGTATTAGTTAGAGCTGGACATACCGAAGCTTCAGTTGATATTGCTAAATTAGCAGGATTAAATCCATCTGCAGTAATTTGTGAAATCATGAATGATGACGGAACAATGGCTAGAAGAGATGATTTATTCTCATTCGCCAAAACACATAATTTAAAAATTGCTACAATTGCTGACTTAATCAAATATCGTACCAAAAATGACAAATTAGTTGAAAAAACAGCAACAAAAACAATTAATTCTAAATTTGGCGGTCAATTTATAGCTATAGATTATAAAAATAAAATTAATGATAAACAATATAAGGCCTTAATATATGGCGATATTAATCCTCAAAATAATATTCTAGTAAGGATGCATCATATTAATTTTAACAATGATATTTTAGCAGATAATTTAGGCGAAAATAACAATTTAGCAAAATCTATGAATATTATTGCTAAAAATGGTTCTGGAGTTATCGTAATTTTTTCTGAATCTCAATATCAAGAAATTGATAAATCTAACGATAATATTCTAAGAAATTATGGCATTGGAGCACAAATTCTTAATGATATTGGCGTTAAAAATATGACATTACTTAGTAAATCACAAAAATCTGTAATTGGCTTAGATGGTTACGGGCTAAAAATTATAGATTATAAAGCAATCTAAAATAGCATTTATCAAAAATAACCTTATTAAGAAAAATCTCTATTATTCTCAATATCCCTCTTAGGATAAGGTACCTTAATGTTATTTTCTTTAAGACTATTCCATATTTTTAACATTACTTCACTTCTAGGTTCGTAAATACCATCAGAAATATCGCTGATCCAAAAAAATAATCTAATCTTAATAGCGTAATCATCAAATTTATAAATATAGCATTTTGCCTCAGGGAATCTTAAACATTTAGGATGATCCTTGGCAATATTAAGAATTAAATTTTGAACTTTCTCAAGATCTGTTTCAAAAGCAACATTAATATCAATTTCAACCCTAGCCTTATTATTGCTATAAGTTAAATTAACTACTTTTTTTGTGATTAAATCTTCATTTGGAACCATAATTTCCTTACCATCCATGGTTTCAATCAAAGTATATCTACCCCCAAAATGCGAAACTTTACCATAAACAGCGCCATCTTCAAGTTCAACAACATTACCAATTTCCACCGATTTTTCAAAAAGAAGAATTATACCTCCGATAAAATTAGCAACTATTCTTTGTAAACCAAAACCTAGACCAACACCAATTGCACCACTAAATACAGCGAAAGTTGTCATATTGAAGCCAAAAACCTTCATCAAGATGCTAAAAATAACTAGATAAATAGCAATATCGACTATTTTGGTTAAAATTCCCTTAGTTGTTGATCTGATGGTACGATTTTTGTTAATAAATGACTTAATATTCTTAGAAATAAGGCGAGAAAACCAAAAGGCGGTAATTAAGGTAATAATAGAATGTAATATATTATAGATAGAAATACGAACTAGCCCAATATTTAAAGCAAATTGATCAAGATAAGATATTGTTGCATCCAGCAATCCTATAAAATTTAAAATCACAATGGGAACAAGGAAGGCGCCAAAAGCGTTAGCAATAAAGCTGCTAGATGAGATAATTTTAATAAATCTTAAAAATAAGAATAACGTTACCAGCTGAATTACTGCATGGAAAACAATCATTTCTCCAAAAAATATTGAGAAAATTGCCATACCAAAAAATAAAGCTATTAAAATAGTGCTGGGTAAAAATAAGGGTGTAAAATATTTAATCAGTAATTTCTCAATATTATCCTCAAAAGAGGTTTGCTTTCTAAAAAAATGACTTCTTTTTTCTGCAACATCCTTCCATTTTGAACGGAAAAAATATTTAGTTATCTTGTAAAATAAAATAGCAATAAAAATAGAAGAAATTGCAGCAAATGATTGTAAATAAAAATCATAATTAGTTAATGCCGATTCTGTTTGTCTTAAAAATGAATTAAATTTTTCTATTTTCATTTTTTATTTTATTCGCCTTGTGCTAAGCTATATCCGGCCTTTCCACCAAAAGTGTATAGACCCTCATATTTAATAAAATCAACCTCCTTATCAGAGAAAATTTTAAGCATTTTAATAATATCATTATGCTCAATATTTTTATTGATATCAATAATTTGATTACTTGACTTACCCGCGATTCCCTTGCCGATAAATCTTAAAATTGTTTGACCTTTTGGATAAATATTTTGATCATACTTATCAATTACCGGCCACATTATTAAGCCCTTTGCAGTTATGATTTTAATTTCTAATTTTTCACTTTCAATCGAATTAATTAAAGAGATCAAATCCTCAAACTCATCTTGCCAATCAATAAATAGATCAAAACCAATTAATTTTTTATCCTTAGCGACTTCTTCCTTATAAATATTTGTCTTTTTGGTAGAATTTTCAGAAATTTCTTTAAAATTAGAGATGGGTAATTTTGTTGGCTTACTTCCTAATCTAGAAATAATTGCATCAGTAAATTCTGCAGTTCCTACCTTCTTACTACTGGTTTTTTCATTGTAAATATCATATGTATGAATGCCATCTTCAATTGTTTTAAATAAAGCATTTCTGATTTTATTGGCTGAATCAATTTGACCAATATGAACAAGCATCATAATAGCCGCTTGAATAAAACCAGTGGGATTGGCCATATCTTGGCCAGCTCTTGATGGTGCTGAGCCATGAATTGCTTCAAACATAGCATATTCATCACCAATATTAGCGGAGCCGGCAATGCCAACAGAACCAGCAATTTCAGCAGCAATATCAGAAATAATATCACCATAAAGATTTGCCGTTACTATAACATCAAAAATTTCAGGCTTGGCAGCAAGGCGTGCAGATCCAATATCAATAATATAATGCTCAGACTCAATATCAGGATATTGCGTTGCTACCTCATCAAAAATTCTATGAAAAGCGCCATCGGTAATTTTCATAATATTATCTTTAGAGAAGCAAGTTACCTTTTTACGATTATTTTTAACGGCATATTCAAAAGCATAACGGATAATTTTTTCACTACCTGTATTGGTAATTAATTTTAAACATTGCTGAGAATTAGCAGTCTGCTTATGCTCAACCCCCATATAAAGATCTTCTTCATTTTCACGAATAATAGCAACATCCATATTGTGATGTTTGCTATTAATATAAGGATAGAGCGAAGTAACAGGACGAACATTAGCATAAAGACCTAATTTTTTACGAAGGGTTACATTAAGACTTTTATATCCGCCACCTTGAGGGGTGGTAATTGGAGCTTTTAACATTACTTTAGTGTTTTTTAATTCTTCCCAAGCAGAGGGCATAAGGCCAGAATTAAAACCTTTTTTATAAATTTCTTCACCAACCTCAATTACATTAAAATGTAATTTTGCACCGCTAGCCTGTAAAATTTTAATAGCTGACTCCATTAATTCTGGCCCAATGCCGTCGCCATAGGCAATTGTAATTGCTTGATTATCTTTAGTCATAATTAAATTATTAATTTATTAGAATTTTATATTTTTCCATTAACCACCTTATCATGTTTTAGAATATAAGTCTGATTTGATTTAAGAGATATATTAATTTCAATTTGCCCCAAACTATTTAATCTTGGTGTTACAGCATTAGATGGTAATCCAGATATAATCCGCCACTTACTAGGGCTAAAAGACCAAACCAACTCCACCTTATAAGGAGTGACCGACTTAATGTAAATTTCATCCGATTCAGAATTATCTCTTGAAGAAATTTTATTGCTATTAACCCATATAGACCAGGTATCTTTTGATAAATATAAAATTGATGATAAATAAATTTTACCAAAAGTAGTGATTTCTCTCATGGTTTCAACCTTTTTATTGCCATCTTTGGATTCTTTTTTCTTTTTAGCAATTTTCTTGGAATTTAAAACTTTTTTAACTTCGCTAATTTCACTATCTGAGAACATTAATGATTTAAAATCATATTTTTTTTTAGCTTTAGCAGGTTTGTTGATTTTGGAAATTGTGTCCTTAATAGCATCTAAGCTTGCTTCTTTTATATTGCCATCATTAGAAATAATTCCAGATTTATCCTTTATTACTTTTAATACATCTTGCACCTTATCTTCTAAATCTTGAGCAAGTGAGTTTTTTGATATCAATATAAATAATGTCAATATAAAGACTAGCCTTAGGATATGTCTTGTTATTTTATTTTCTCTTAATGGCATACCATGTATAATCTATATTAAAATCAATTATAAATTGACCACCTTCTCCCTGTTTGATTTTTAATATATTTTTTGATATATATTTTTCTTGTTTTTTACTGATTGACATTTTGCTAATAATAAAAAACCCAGATAAACTATTAACCACATCTGCAATAAAATCTATACCATCAAGATCAGTAAGTGCTGAAAATCTAATATTGCCAGTGGTAGAATTTAAATATAATGTTTGTAAATTCAATGATTTAATATTTGCCTTTTGCTGACTTTTATTTGTAATAACAAGATTATCTATCTTATATTTTGATGATAATGATCTTATTTTATCCTTAAGATAATTTTCTTTCATTGCTTTTAAACCCATTAGATCAAGACTAGAATTATCCCATTTAGCCTTATATGACCTTACTTCGGCAACCTTTCCTTCTATATTCTTTGTATCTATCTGTAATCGAGAAATATTATTATTAATATTAGATATTTTTTTATCATGATTTTTAGAAGATGATTTTGACATTTGTTTAAATAGGAAAATACCACCTATCAAACAAAGAATGAGAATGATTTCAATAGCAATTTTGATAAAATATGTTTTTATCTTTTGGTCATAAGGATCTATCTCTTTTTTAATATTAAGATCTGGTAAATTTTTTTTATGTAGTTGCTTGATATCTTCCTTTGTCATTATTGTTGTGATTCAATGGTTATGTCAAAAGGATATTTATAAAACTTTCGGTTAAAATTAATGTTATTTGGTATGTCAGTATATTTTAATTTATCTTGTGATAATGATGTTTTTAATGATAATATTAAACTATCAAAATTGGTAAATAATTTATCTATATCTCCTTTTTTATTAATAACCAACCCTTTTATATTAACCATATATTCAGAGTTAATTTTATTGGGAGTGAAGTTTTTTAAAGAATAAGATATATCTTTAACGATATTATTATCTTTTGGAACTATCGAGGCCTTTTGTAACCCTGATAAATATAAATCTTCTTTATTATTAAAAAAATTATCAATTTCTCCAAAATCTACAATTTCATAAAACTTATCCTGACTATCTTTTGCCCCAAGACTTTTTTTTCTAATTTCATTTAATTTTATTTCAAGATTTGATTCTTTTAGTTCCAAACTTATTATCTCTTCATCTCTCTCTAACTCAACAGCAAAAATTTTAGCCATAACAAATCCAAGGAATATAATGACAGAAATATTTACTAAAAATAATAAATAGGTAAAAATATATAGAATATTTATTTTTTTAATTCTATTGGTGGAGAATCTAAATAATTTTCTTTTAGAATTAACAAAATTATTAGATAATATTTCATCAGATAATATCTCAATATCACCTTTTTTATTGGAAACAATCCCAACCTTCTTGGATATAACGCCAGATTCATAATTAATAACTTTCAAAGATTTTGTTCTTAATTTATCAACTTTTGTAATAAATTGCTTTGGAAGAATATTGATAAAATTAATATTGGAAACCTTAACTTCCGGAAAAGATCTTTTTAAATATTGAATTATTCTAAGCATATCTTGCTCAAAATATGTAACAAAATCCGGATCTTCCAAATTATGATCCGGCTCTCGATTAAGAATTAAGGATTTTTTATAAAAAATAAATTGTCGTAAACCACTGACTTTGGTATTTAAGGTGACTATAGTAATGTGAGATTGTTTTTTATTAGAAAAATCCTGTTCAATTATTTTATTGACATTTTCAAGAAATGATCGCGATTCAATAGGCAATAAATAGATACCAACTAATCTATTTTTAGGTCTTAAAATTAAAAAATCTATCCATTCAACTATTTCTTTTTTTAATTCTATCCAAAATAGAAGCATATCCCACTTTTTATCCTTCCTTCTTCCGTGCTTGATAGAATTTTGAATAGTTTCATTCTTGGTTTTCGGCCCCTCTCGAACTAAATCTTTTTTTATTAATTTTGCAAGATCAATAGATCTAATTGCAGGATATGTTTTTTGTTTGTAAATTTGATCATTATCATCAAGTAATATATATATAGGATATTTTTCTCTATTTTTAAATATACTCTTAAAGGATTTTTTTGCCTCTTCTATGTTGCTAAATAATACAGTTTTTTCAATCTCCTTTCCGCGATGGAATGTAAATAGCGCACCGCCAAACCCTATGGTTACAGTGCATCTTTTTTTTCTGAAAAATTTTTTAATTTTTTTCATAATATGGATAAGGATCTTTGGAGTTATTATTCTTGAAGCCTTCTAACCTTAAAATACAAGAATCGCAATTGCCGCAAGCATAATATTGCTCATTATAATAAATAGGGTCGTAACAACTATGGGAATTAGCATAATTAACAGATAATTTAATACCAATGTCAATGATTTCCTCCTTACTTAACTTTATAAGAGGTGTATGAATTTTGAAAGGTTTTTTTAATGCAAAAGCTGTGCCAGAATTAGCCATATTCTCAAAATTAGCAATAAATTCAGGACGGCAATCAGGATATCCCGAATAATCAACCACATTCACGCCAATAAAAATGTTATTTATATCACTAGATTCAGCGTAAGATAGGGCGTAAGATAAAAAAATAATATTACGAGCTGGTACATAGGTTATTGGAATGTTATTTTCCTCCCCCAAATCTTCACCACCCTTGGGCACATCAATATTTTTATCAGTTAAGGCAGAATTTTGAAAAATACCAGTATCTATTTTGATAATTTTATGATCAATGAAATTATATTTTTTAGCGATATTTTTGGCCATTTCAATTTCAATATCATGCCTTTGACCATAATCAAAACTTATTCCATAAAGATCATAATTTTCATTTTGTGCAATCGCAGTAACCGTTAAAGAATCTAAGCCTCCACTAAGTAAAATAACTGCCTTTTTCTTCATTTTAAACTAAATAATTAACCATTAAAGAAATATCAAAAGCAAAAATAACCCAAATTGACAAAAATAAAATCTTTTTTGCCCATTGTTCTAAATTAGAATCACTCCTAAAGTAACAAAAAATCCAATAAAGAGAAAAAGCCATAATTGCTATTAAATAAATTAATCCAACAAAATTGCTTTTAAATAAAATAATTGCTGCAATAAAAAATAAAATTATCCAAAATAAAATATCTTTTTGAGTCTGTTTAACACCCTTTTTAAATGGAGAAATTGTAATATTAGCCTTTTGATAATCATTCTGACGATAAAGAGTAATGGCCAAAGAATGTGGAATTTGCCATAAGGAAAATATAATAAAAAGCATAATTGCCTCAAAATCTATTTGATTGCTAATAAAAAAATAAGCAATTAATGGCGGCATAGATCCCGAAATACTGCCAATATGAATATCGTAAATGGAATTTCTTTTTAAAAAAATAGTATAAATTATTGTATAAAATAAAAATCCGATAATTGCAGCAAAAAAGCTAAAAAAATTACCGAAATAATAAAGGATATAAAATCCTAAAATACCCAAAATAACAGCATAAAAAAATGCAAATTTGATTGATATTTGTTCAAAAATTAATGATCGTTTTTTGGTCCTTGTCATTAATTTATCAATATCACGATCATAAATATTATTAAAGACGCAACCAGAGGCAATAATTAAAATAATTGATATAATTACAATTGATAAATCAAATAAATTAAACTGATGAGAATAAATTTTAGATGATAAAAAAAACCCAGCAAAAACATTGATAATATTACCAATGATAATTCCGGGCTTGGTGAGGATTAATAAATTATAGAAAATTGAATTTTTATTCACTTTTGATTTTATGATAGACATATTTATTAGCCTTTTTAACGGCTTCTATCAAATTATAATCAGCGCCTAAAAATATTGCAATAGCAGTCGATAGCATGCAGCCAGTTCCGCGACATTTTTTATCTAATCTTTTATTTTGAATTTTAGTTACCTGATCTTCTAAAAATAAGAATGAATTAACTTTGTCAGATTTTTCTTGAAAATGACCACCTTTGACTAAGATATTTTGGGCGCCATAATTTTGAAGAATTTTTACTGCTTTTTTAATATCTGCCAAATTATTAATTTTAATTTTTGATAAAATTTCTAACTCATTAATATTTGGAGTTAATAAATGACAAATTGGTAGTAGTTTTTGTTTTAAATTATCAATAGCATTTGCGGGAATTAAATCATAGCCATTACTAGCTTTTAAAACAGGATCAAAAATAATTTTAATATTTTTATCTTTTAAAAAATTAATAATAATATCAATAGATTGTAAATCTCCTACCATGCCAATTTTTACCATGGTAATTTTATTTTGTTCAAAAATGACTTTTAATTGATCTTGGATAATTTTTGACTCTAAATAGCAAATATTAACAATTTTTTGATTATTTTGAGCATTAATTGCTGTAATTACATTAAAAATATTAGCAGATAGGTCAATTCCAACCTTAAAATCAGCCATAATGCCTGATTTGGAAAGAGGGTCGGAACCTGCAATGGACAGAATATTAGGCTTTACTTGCAACTGATCAAAAAAAATGTTATAATGCTATTCTTAATTATAAAAATATATAAATTCAAATCAATTAATAAATGCCTACTAATGATTTATATTTTATCTTTAAAGCGACCTTAGATATGGGGGAATATTTTAAAAATAAAGAGTCTTCTGAAGTAAAAAAAATTTTAACAGATCTATTTAGTGAAAATCCTAGTGAAGATCTAAAAACTCTAAAAGATGCTATGATAGATAACACAAAAAGAAAGTCGTTACTCGGTCTTAATAGAGATAGTGATGAAAGAGGTAGAAATGAATTTTCTTTATTAAAGGGTTATTTTAATAAATATTTTAATGAACAAAAGGTAGATGAAAATAGGGCAAAATTTTTACCTGAACAACTGAAGAAATTTGCAAACATTATTGATAAAGGAGTTAATGATATTCATCAGAAAGTTTTAGACAATAATTCTCGCGCAACCCAAAACACTAGGCCGAATCAAAATATTGGGCGTCGAGATAATATGCATATAATAAATGGATTTGATCTAGGTAATGGATATAGAATTTGTAACTTACCAAATATTGCATCAGCTATTGGCGGCGCATTATTTTTGACAAGATTTGTGATAACAGGTCTTAATGTAAACACTACCAACATTGATAATGATTTACGACTGGCTGCTGCTGCGGTTATATTGCATGAATTATATAATGTATCTGGAGCATTATATGATAGAGCGCCAACAGCAGATGGCATGAGAAGAAGGGTGGAGGGATGGATTGGAGAAAATAATCAAGAAGGAGTTCAAAATAACAGACCCTCTGGCGTTGTAAGACGAGTA
>JAOFKK010000015.1 GCA_028040005.1 Rickettsiales bacterium | reverse complement strand
ATGTTTTTTCTGATTTATTTATAAAATCTAATATTATTTGTCTTTTTGGAGTTATTTTACCTTCAAAATTGCAATCCTCATTAATTTTAAAGATTATTTGATTTAATTTTTTATTAGAATTTTTAAGAAAAGTAGCAATTGATAATTTAGCTATTAACCCAGCAGGAGCAAGGTTATATTTTGCCACCCAGAAGAAAAACTCAATTAATTTTGAATCTATTTTAAAATCAGATAATTTATCTTGAGCAAATTTAATTTTATCTTCCTTAATATTATCCGGTATTTGCTCTAATATGTCTATTAATATGCCAAATAGCTGTTTTTTACCAAAGGGAATTTGAAAAATATCGCCAATTTGTGGATTATAATCTGACTTAATAAAGTAAATAAAACCATCATTAAATGGCAATGGCAAAAGAATTTTGGCGATAATATTATCACTTTTCATCCTTATCTTTTATCTGATTCTTAATAATAAAAGGCGCCTGTGATATGGTAAATAATATCGATAAAGTAAACATACCAAAAACCTTAAAAGCTACCCAAAAATCAGTAGAAAAATTACGCCAAATAAATTCATTAACACAAGCTAAAAATATAAAAAAACCAGCAAATCTAAAGGATAATTTACGATAATTATCATCACTCATTTTCAAACCATTACCTAATAATTTACAAATTAATGGTTGCTTCATAAAATTACCCGCAATTAAAATTGCAGCAAAAATAATATTAACAATAGTTGGTTTAATTTTGATAAATAGCTCATTTCCTGAAAAAACAGTCAAACTACCAAAAATTGTCAAAACAATACCCGAAATTAATGCCATTTTTGATATCTTCTTTTCTATCATATAGATAGCAATAATAACAATAATACTAGAAATGACCAAAGATTGGGTTGCTAAAATAATTGCTTCTTCACTTTTTGAAATAAAATTAACCGCCATAAAAATTAATGATGGTATAATCTCAAGAAATGAAGTTATAGGATTTTTTTTATTTGTTATATCTTGCATATTGTTTTTATTTCTTTTTTACAGATTTTTTCTGTTATTGTTAATAATTCCTTAACCTCTTTGGCCAAAATTAATATATCTTCCTTCGAGATATAATATTCAGTATCATAGCGAGCTCCAATATAGGCATATTCCAATAATTTAATCCTTTCTTCTGATTTTTTATCCAATTTTTGAAAAAAATCTTTAATTTTAGGATAAAATTGTGATATTTGATCCTGAAGAAGGTAAATAAAATGCTCCTTAGGACTATAATTGGTAAAAACCAATAAGATACATTTTAAAGAAGATTCAGTAGCTTGGTGTAAATTAAAAACAGCTTTATTATTCCAATCCTTCTTTATTACTATCTCATAAATATCATAAAATTCCCTAGAGCTATTAAACCATTTAATAAAATTATTTTGAGCTAACTCTCTTATTTCTTCTTTTGTTAATATTCTCTCTTCTGATAATTTATTTTTACCATTATCAAATAAAATAATACCTTCTTTTTTAATATCAGAAAAAAAATATTGCCCTTCTTCAAGCCTAGTATTTAAGCCATTAATATCATAAGTAATAATTCTGGGGTCAGCTGATAATTGTAATTTTTTAAGCTTATTATCCTTAATATCGCTCCATAATGAATGATTTAAAGCGGTTTTTTTACTTTCTGTAACTACCAAAATATCGTAATCAGATATATGCCCTGATTTTGCAAATTTATTAATATCTTTTCTCTCTTTATAATCACCTCTGGCATAGGATCCAAATAGAATTATTTTTTCAATCTCATCGCAAGAATCAAGGATAATTTTAGTAACTTGCTGAATTTCCTCTTGTTTATTTTTTGGAAGATATGAGATAGATTTTTTCATATATTGTAGCATTTAGAGATTTTTGTACAATTAACTTTCTAATGAGGCTGCTTGTTTTTTTGATAAATGGTACTACATCCTGTAGTTTTAGCAAAAGAAAATGGCAAATCATAAACATGCCTAATGGCCAAAAATCCAAATAATTCAGCTTCAACAAAATCTATATTAATATTAAAATCTTTAGGATTTAATATTTGTAAATTTGTCACTTCTTTAATTCTTTCTATTAAGAAATTATTATTAGCACCACCGCCTGCAATAATTATATTTTTTGGCCTAGTTGGTAAAAATTGTAAAGACCTCTCCAAAGACTGAGCCATAATATCAATCAATGTTGCAAGAGCATCTTCTAATGATAAATTATTAATTTTTTTTAAATAAAAATCAAATTCATTGCGATCAATTGATTTAGGAAATTTTTGTTGAAAAAAATCTAACTCTAAAAATTCTTCCAATAATTGCAAATTAACTTTACCTTTTTTGGCGATATTACCATTATAATCAAAATTTTTACCGGTATTTTTATGGATTAAGTCATCCATAGGTGCATTACCAAAACAAATATCTCCTGCTATAAGATTATTCTCACCTTGCGTTACATAGGTAATGTTACAAACTCCACCTATATTCATAAAAATAACCTCATCATTAAAATATTCTTTTAATAATGCATGATGATATATGGGCGCTAATGGCGCGCCCTGACCTCCTTTTTGAATATCGATATTTCTTAGATCACTAACAACCTTAATATTTGTTTCTTTTTGTAATAAATCTGGATCACCAATTTGCCAAGTTATTTTTTTATCCGGATTGTGCAAAATAGTATGACCATGAAAGCCAATAAGATCTACTTCTTTAGATTTTATATTATATTTTTTAAGAAAATTTTGAACTGCCTCAATATGAAATTGTGTTAATTCCTTTGCAACTTCTATTGATAAGTAAGATTCTAAAGAAGGGTTGCTAATTAATCTGCGAAGCTTTGCTTTAAATATTGGTAAATAAGGATAAAAAAGAGATTTATCTTCTTTTTTAAGAAAAAAGCCATCAGACTCAATAAGGGCAACATCAATACCATCCATTGATGTACCACTCATTAAGCCTATGGCTTTTAAAGATTTATTTTTCATCTCATGTAATAAAGAAGTTATCTTATTAACATCTTCATTTTTTAAAAATTATCGTGAATAAAATTCGATAATAAGATTAACATTAACCTCGAAAGCATAAGGAACATCAGAAAAAGCAGCTTTAGCAACCACTTCAACTGATTGATCTTCCTGATCTAATCTTAAATATTCCGGAACATCTCTTTCCAACTTATCCAAAGATTCAACGATTAGGTTAATTTTCTTAGACTTATCTCTAATAGAAACAACGTCACCGATTTTTAATTTATAAGAAGAAATATTAACTATCTTACCATTAACTTTAATATGTTTATGGCTAATTAATTGCTTAGCAGAAAAAATTGTTGGAGCAATATTAGATCTATAAACAACCGAATCTAATCTAGACTCTAATAAGGCGATAAAACTTTCACCAGTATCACCTTTTTGTTTAGCGGCTAATTTAAAAATATTTTTAAATTGTTTTTCAGATATATTATAATGAAATCTTAATTTTTGCTTTTCATTTAACTGAGCACCATAATCACTAAGCCTTCTTGGGCCTCTGCTTTGCTTTTGTCCAGGTCTAACATTTAACCTAGCAGAAGATACATCTTCTTTTCCCCACAAATTAACCCCTGTGGATCTTGCAATCTTATTTTTAGATTTAATAATTTTTGTCATTTAATTATTTATTAATAATTTAATTAGAATTATGCTTCACCATATTTCTTTTTAATATTGTCCGACATTAAGCCAGTACCGACAGGAACTAACCTACCAACAATAATATTCTCTTTTAGACCTCTTAAATAGTCACTTCTTCCTTGAGTTGCTGATTCAGTTAAGACTTTAGTTGTCTCTTGGAATGAAGCAGAAGAAATAAATGATTTAGTTTGTAAAGAAGCTTTTGTAATACCAAGTAAAACAGGAAGAGCTTCAGATAATTTACCACCCTCTTCTGTTATCTTTTTATTAACCTCGTCAAAATCATCTCTATCTATGATCTCTCCTCTTAAATACATAGATGATCCAGGATCTTTAACTTCAACCCTTTTAAGCATCATATTAAGAATAACCTCAATATGCTTATCATCAATTTTTACACCCTGCATACGATATACTTTTTGAACCTCAAAAATCATATATTTCCTAAATTCTTGGATGCCCAAAATACGCAATATATCATGAGGTGATAAGCTGCCATCAATCAATAGATCACCTTTTTTAACGTAATCTCCTTCACTAAAGAAAATATGCTGCCCCTTAGGTATAATATATTCAACAGGCTCTTGATCAGCATTTTCTGGTCTAACGATGATTTTTCTCTTAACCTTATATTCCTTAGCAAATTCAATAATACCAGAAATTTCACTCATAATAGCAGTATTTTTGGACTTTCTTGCCTCAAATAATTCTGCCACCCTTGGTAAACCACCAGTAATATCTTTTGTTTTAGAAGACTCCTTAGGTATTCTAGCAATAATATCGCCAGATTTAACATCCTCACCATCAGAATAAGTTATAATAGTTCCAACAGAAAGATCATATTCTTTTTGCTTATCACCATTTTTAACAATTAATCTAGGCTTAATATCTTGCTGCGTATATTGCTTCCAATCAATAACAACTTTGGTCGATATACCTGTTTCTTCATCAACTTTTTCTCTAATTGATACATTTTCAGTTAAGTCTGCATATTCTACAGAACCGTCAATCTCAGCAATTACCGGAATATTATAAGAATCCCAATCAGCTAAATGATCGCCTTTTTTAACAACATCACCATCATTAAAATTAATTACAGAACCGTAAGGTAATTTATAATTATGAATTACTTCACCTGATTTTTGTTCAGTATTTTTAATTTCACAATTTCTACTAACAACAACATATTTATTATCTTGTCTTTGAATAACAGATGAATTATCAAATTTTAAGACACCATCATCAGTAGCTGATATAGAAGATTGTTCATCACCCCTAAGAGCAGCGCCACCAATATGGAAAGTTCTCATAGTTAGCTGCGTTCCAGGCTCACCAATTGATTGAGCAGCAACAACACCAACCGCTTCACCAACACTAACCAGGCTACCAGTTGCAAGATCACGACCATAACATTTTGCACAAATACCATATTTTGACTCGCAAGATAGAGCACTTCTTACTTGGACTGATCTAATTTTAGCATCAGCAATTTTACCAGCGATCTCTTCATCAACCAAATCACCCTCTTTTGCTAGAATATTTCCTGATTTATCAATTACATCTTTTGATAATATCCTTCCAAGAGACTGATCTTGTAAAGAAGCAACAACAGTTCTGTCATCAACAACCTCTTCAAGAAGAACGCCCTCTTTAGTTCCACAATCCTCATCAACAATAATACAATCTTGCGCAACATCAACTAATCTTCTGGTTAAATAACCGGAATTGGCAGTTTTTAAAGCCGTATCAGCAAGACCCTTTCTTGCGCCATGAGCAGAAATGAAATATTCTAATACATTAAGACCCTCCTTAAAGTTAGATGTAATAGGATTTTCAATAATCTCACCAGAAGGCTTGGCCATTAAACCCCTCATACCAGAAACCTGCTTAATTTGATTCTCAGAACCTCTAGCGCCAGAATCTGACATCATGTAAATAGAGTTAGTCAATATAGGATCAGAAACGTCAGAAATACCCTTCATCATCTCTTGAGAAATTGTTTTGGTACATTCTGTCCATTCATCAATTACCTTGTTATATCTTTCACCATTGGTAATTAGGCCTTCCCTATATTGCTTATAAAGCTTTTTAACATTTTCAAAAGAATCTTTAATATGAGATTCCTTACTATCAGGAATTACCATATCATTCTTACCGATTGAAATAGCAGATTTACCAGAATATTTAAAGCCAAGAGCCATGATTTTATCACAAAAAGAAACCGTCTCTTCTTGTCCAGCATCTCTATATACTTTATCAATTAATTCCTTAATATCTTTTTGAGTCATTTTTTGATTTACTAAATCAAAATCATACTTCATAGATTCAGGCAATTGATTATATAAAAGAGCCCTACCCGGAGTTGTTTCTATGACATTAGATTTTTTAGACCCGTCCTTATCATCATAAAAATAACGATATTTTATTTTACCATGGATAGAAACATCATTATTGGCTAAAATATGTTGTAACTCATTGTAATTAGCAACTAGAATTGGATCCTTATTAGCTTTTTGACTATCTAATGTTAAATAATATAATCCTAAAACAATATCCTGAGATGGAACAATAATAGGTTTACCATTTGCAGGGCTAAGAATATTATTAGTTGCCATCATCAAAACTCTAGACTCAACTTGAGCTTCAATAGAAAGAGGAACATGCACAGCCATTTGATCACCATCAAAATCAGCATTAAATGCAGCACAAACAAGAGGATTTAATTGTATAGCCTTACCTTCAATTAATATAGGTTCAAAAGCTTGAATACCCAACCTATGTAATGTAGGAGCTCTATTAAGTAATATTGGATGACCCTTAATAACTTCTTCTAATATATCCCAAACCTCTGGTATTTCAGATTCAACCATTTTTTTGGAAATCTTAATAGAAGGAGATTTACCATATAATTCTAATTTAGAATAAATAAATGGTTTAAATAACTCTAAAGCCATTTTCTTTGGTAAGCCACATTGATGTAATTTTAATTCTGGACCAACCACAATTACACTTCTTCCAGAATAATCAACCCTCTTACCAAGAAGATTTTGTCTAAATCTACCTTGCTTACCCTTAAGCATGTCACTTAAAGATTTAAAAGGTCTTTTACTAGCATTCTTAACTACAGTTCCACTTCTACCATTATCTAAAAGAGCGTCAACAGATTCTTGCAACATTCTTTTTTCATTTTTAATAATGATATCTGGAGCGCCAAGATCTAGCAATCTTTTTAAACGATTATTACGATTAATTACTCTACGATATAGCTCATTTAGATCAGAAGCAGCAAATCTACCGCCATCAAGCATAACTAATGGTCTTATATCTGGTGGAATAACAGGAAGAACACTCATAACCATCCACTCAGGGCGATTATCAGACTCTAAAAAATTATTGATTAATTTTAATCTTTTAATGATCTTTTCCCTCTTTAATTCAGATGTTATATTTTCTAACTCCTCTTTTAATTCGGCCTGAATTTTCTTTAGATCAATCTTTGCAAGCATCTTTTGAATAGCTTCAGCACCCATATCAGCTTCAAAACTACTATGACCATATTCATCCTGAAATTCTTCAAATTCTTTTTCTGTTAAGATTTGACCTTCAGATAAAGGGGACATTAAAGGATCTATAACGATATAATTTTCAAAATATATTACTTTTTCAATATTTTTCAAACTATGACCAAGAAGTGTACTAATTCTTGAAGGAAGTGATTTTAAAAACCAAATATGAGCAACGGGGCTTGCAAGCTCAATATGACCCATTCTTTCCCTTCTTACTTTAGAAGAAGTGACTTCAACACCACATTTTTCACAAACAATACCCTTATATTTAACCCTTTTATATTTGCCACACAGACATTCATAATCCTTAATTGGACCAAATATTCTAGCACAGAAAAGACCTTCCCTTTCTGGCTTAAAAGTTCTATAATTAACAGTTTCTGGCTTTTTTACTTCACCATAAGACCATGATCTAATCTTTTCAGGATTAGCAATTGAAATTTTTATTGCGTTAAAATTAAGATTATCAGTTTTTTGATTTGATAATCTTAATAAACCGTCTGACGATATACCTTCAAGAGATGACATATAAAGTTATATATTTTAAATTAATCAATAATATGAACTAATCAACAAGCTCAATATTTAAACCAAGTGAGCGTACTTCTTTTATCATTACGTTAAATGACTCAGGTATGCCGCAAGTAAAATTCTGATTATCATGAATTATAGATTCGTAAATCTTGATTCTTCCGACAACATCATCAGATTTTACTGTTAACATTTCCTGCAATGTATAAGCAACACCATAAGCTTGTAAAGCCCAACATTCCATTTCACCAAATCTTTGCCCACCAAAATGAGACTTACCTCCAAGAGGTTGTTGGGTAATTAAACTATAAGGCCCAATTGAACGAGCATGAATTTTACTATCAACTAAATGATGTAATTTTAAGATATACATGTAACCAACTGTTACTTTTCTATCAAATGCTTCACCACTTATTCCATCAATTAATTTAACCTGACCATCTGCTGTATTTCCAGATAATGTCAATAAATTATCAATAGTCTGCTCATTCATCCCATCAAAAGATCCAGTTGCAAATGGCACACCATTACGAATTTTCTCTGCAAATTCAACTATTTCTTCATCATTCATTGATTTTAACAAAGATAATTCTTCTTTTGAATCATATATTTTTGATAATTGAGATTTTACATCTGCAATAGTTGCACCTTTTTTATAATATAAATCTAATATTTCAGCAACTTTTCTACCTAAAGTAACAGATGCAAGACCTAAATGCGACTCAAGAATTTGCCCAATATTCATACGAGATGGGACACCAAGAGGATTTAGGATAATATCTACAGGCTCACCATTTTCATCATAAGGCATATCTTCAATTGGTACTATTTTAGATACAACACCTTTATTGCCATGCCTTCCTGACATTTTGTCACCAGCCTGAAGTACTGATCTAGAAGCAATATAGACCTTAACAATCTTTAATACACCCTGCTTTAAATCATCGCCAGATTTAATACGAGACACATTATCATCATATTCTTTTTGAATGGATAATAATTGCTCCTTATAATTCTTAACAATAGCAGCAGATTTTTCTGCAATTTTAACATCTTCAACAGATGTTTTTAATAATTCATCTACAGAAAATTCTTGTAATATATTATAATCTAATTCTGTACCTTTTTTCTTTTTACCTATATTGTTTAATAATTTTTGACCAAATAAAATTGATCTCAGCTTATTACCAATAGAATTTTTTAAGAATGCAATTTGAGCGTCTTTATTTCTTGTAGCCTTTTGTATATCTTGACTTTCAATATATAAAGATCTCTCATCCTTATCTAAACCCTTTCTAGATAAAACCTTAACATCAACTACAACGCCATCCATTCCAATTGGAGCATATAAGGAAGAATCTTTTACATCTGAAGATTTTTCACCAAAAATAACTTTTAGTAATTTTTCTTCCGGAGTCATAGGAGATTCACTCTTAGGAGTCGTCTTTCCAACAATAAGATCGCCAGCTTTAATTTTAGCACCAATATGTATTATACCCTCTTCATCTAATTTACCTAGATATTCTTCATTGATATTAGGTATATCTCTTGTAATTTCTTCAGGCCCTAATCTAGTATCTCTTGCTACTATCTCCAATTCTTCAATATGAACTGAAGTAAAGGTGTTATCTTGTAATAATTTTTCAGAAACGATTATTGAATCTTCAAAATTATAACCATTCCAAGACATGAAGGCTACTCTAATATTTTTACCAAGAGCTAATTCACCATTTTCAACAGCATGACCATCAGACATAACCTGACCAGCCTTAACACTATCTCCAACTGAAACAATAGGTTTTTGATTAATACAAGTATCTTGGTTAGTTCTAGAATATTTAATTAAATCATAAGTTTTAATCTTACCTATGTTATTTTCATCACTAGATTCAACTATAATTTTTGTTGCATCAACATATCTTATAACGCCGTCAAAATCACTCTTAATAATAACACCAGAATCATAAGCAATTATAGATTCAGTACCAGTACCAACTAATGGCGCACTACTTTTTAACAAAGGTAAAGCCTGACGCTGCATATTAGAACCCATTAAAGCTCTATTAGCATCATCATTTTCTAAGAATGGTATTAAAGTAGTTGCTATCGATATAAGCTGTCTTGTTGACACATCTATTAGATCGATTTCAGCAGATTTAATGGTTATATATTCATTATTTCTTCTACAAACAACAATATCTTCAGCTATTGAACCATCTTCATTAACCTCAATACTAGATTGAGCAATATTTTTATCTATCTCTTCTATAGCAGAAAGGAATACAACTTCATTGCCAACCTTACCATCTACTAATTTTCTATATGGAGTTTCTACAAAGCCATAATTATTAATTCTAGCATATGTAGCTAATGAGTTAATAAGACCAATATTAGGTCCTTCTGGAGTTTCAATAGGGCAAATTCTACCATAATGAGTAGGATGTACATCCCTAACTTCAAATCCTGCCCTATCTCTTACTAAACCACCGGGCCCTAAAGAAGATAATCTTCTTTTATGAGTCACCTCAGATAATGGATTAGTTTGATCCATAAATTGTGACAATTGAGACATTGCAAAAAAGTCCTTAATTGAAGAGGATAGAGGTTTAGAATTTATTAGAGTTTGTGGCATAATAGAATCTGCATCTGCTGAATGCATTTTTTCTAGAATATATTTTTCAATCTTAGAAATTCCAATTCTTAATTGATTTTCAACCAATTCACCAACGGCTCTAACCCTTCTATTAGCTAAATTATCAATGTCATCCGTAGGAAGATCATTATATTTAATCTTACTAATGATTTCGATTGTTTTTATGATATCTTCTTTTGTTAGATGAAGTGTGTTTTTATCTATATCAAGACCTAGCCTATAATTTATCTTCATTCTACCAACATCTGATAAATTATATTTACCAACATTAAAGAATAGAGAATTTAAGAAATTAGAAGCAACCTCAACAGAAGCTAATGATTCACCCAATCTAATTGATCTATAAATATCTAATAAAGCATCTTTAGTAGTCTTGTTCTTATCGATAATTAATGTATTATAAATATAAGAACCTATTCTGGATTTAGAAGGGTTAACAGCATCAATATTATCAAAATTTAAATTTTGTAATGCATCAAGCGCTTCATTTGTTAGCATACTACCCGACTCCAACAAAACTTCACCAGTATCAGAATCTAATAAGTCATCGACAATAACATGTCCGAATACTAACTCATCAATAAGAATATAATTTTTAAAACCAGCATCAGTTATCTTATCAACCAATCTTTGGTTAATTTTTTTACCTTTTTTAATAACTACATCGCCAGTATCAGCATCAATAATATCAGTGCTAGCCTTAGTATCTAGGAATAATTCAGGAACAAATTCAGAAATCCAGCCCTTCTTTTTATCAAAATGTATTTTGAATTTATTATAAAAACTAGTTATAATATCTTTTGAAGAAAAATCCAAAGCTCTTAACAAAGAAGTTACAAGCATTTTTCTCTTTTTGTCGATTCTAAAATGTAATATATCCTTATTATCAATTTCAAAATCTAACCAAGAACCAATATTTGGAACAATTTTTGCAGTATATATTTTTGAACCAAAAACATTACTACCACTTTCACTACCAAAAAATACACCTGGAGATCTTTTCATCTGAGATACAATTACTCTCTCAGAACCATTAATGATAAAACTACCATTTTCAGTCATTAATGGTAATTCACAAAGATAAACCTCCTGTTCTTTTATGGATAATACTTCTTTATTATCTGGGTCATCACTATTAGTGTCCCATAAAATAAGTCTTAATTTAGCTTTTAAAGAAGAAGCATAAGTCCTGCTAGAAGATATACATTCAGCAGGGCTATATAAAGGATCAGATAGTAAATATTCAACAAATTCCAATGTTACCTTACCAACAGAGTCAGTAACTGGAAAAAAAGAACGAAAAACAGATTCAATACCAACATAAGACTCGGAAGGTTCAGAAGTGCTATTAAGCAACTTCTTATATGAGTCTTTTTGTAAGGATATTAAATAAGGAACTTCTTGTTCCTTTTTATTTCCAGTTAGCTTTTTTCTTGAAGATAATTTGTCAAAATAACGAACTTGATCCACTTCTAATCTTTAAATTAAATTATTATAAATACTCAATATATTACTATATTGTAGGGAAAAATTAAAAATTAAGCAATTTCTATTTTTCCTCCTGCGGCTTCAATTTTCTTTTTAATTTCTTCAGCCTCATCTTTAGAAGCGCCTTTTTTCAAGTCACTAGGAACAGCTTCAACTAAATCCTTAGCTTCTTTTAATCCAAGACCAGTAATAGCTCTCACTTCTTTGATTATGTTGATTTTCTTATCGCCAAAATCAGTTAACTTAACATCAAAAGAATCTTTTGCTTCAGCAGCAGCTTCAGCAGGTGCAGCTCCAGCAGCAGGTGCAGCAACAGCAACAGCGCTAACGCCCCATTTTTCTTCTAACATCTTGCTTAATTCAGAAATCTCTACAACAGTTAAAGTAGATAATTCGTCACATATCTTATTTAAGTCTGTACTCATAATAATAAATAAATAAATTGTTAATTTTAAAATACCATTTTAACTTATTACTCAATCATTAAATTTAAGTAATAGGTTAAAATGGTATCACCATAAATATATTCTAAACTATTAGAAAATATTATAATACCAAATATTAGCCGAAGCTAATTTCAAAGCTATTCCTTACTTTTTGCGTAAGCATTTAATAAGGTCAAGCTTTGTGACATTGGAGCCTTAATAGTGCCAACAAATTTAGATTGTGCACTATTAAGAATACCGATAAAGGTAGCCCTCAATTCTTCAATAGATTTTAATTTAGATAATTTGTTAATATCACTATCATTAATTAAATCATTATTATAATAACCAGCTGTAAAATTTAAATTGTCATTTTTAGCGCTAGCCTTTGAAACAATTTTTGCTAAAGAAACAATATCATCGCCATATATTACAACAGTAGGACCAGTAAGGTAAGGATTTAAACCTTCCAAATCAGAACCTTTTATTGCAATCTTAATTAAAGTATTTTTTGCAACCTTAACCAAAAGACCCTTCTCGCGAAGTTCATTACGAAAATTGGTGAAGTCTGAATTATTAATTCCTCTATAATCCATTAAAACAAACGAGCTCTTATCTTGAAACTCAGATTTCATTGACGATACTAGATCTACCTTTTCTTCCTTATTCATTATCTTGTTAAATTTAAAGAATTAACATCAACCTCAAAAGATTTACCCATAGTAGAATTTATGAATAATTTTTTAATAAATTTACCTTTAGAATTCTCCGGTTTTAATTCTGAAATAGATTTTAAAACTACATTGATATTTTCTAAGAGATTATCTTTTGAAAAACTAACCTTACCCACTAAAGAATGAATAATTCCATATTTATCATTCCTAAAATTAACCTTACCTTTTAAGCCATCAGTTACAGCTTTATTAATATTGTCAGTAACTGTACCATTTTTAGCATTTGGCATCAAACCTCTTGGGCCTAATTTTCTTGCGGCCTTACTAACTTTCGGCATATAATCTGGTGTAGTAATACAAATATCAAAATCAGCAAATCCACCCACGATTTTTTCAATCATTTCTTCATCGCCAGCATATGTAGCACCAACATCCAAAGCACTTTTTTGAGCCTCCTTATCTGCAGTTAAAACTAATATTTTATAACTCTTACCAGAACCATGAGGTAACATTATAGAGCCTTTAACCATTTGATTAGATTGTTTAGGATCTATTCCCAATGTAACAGCAATATCAACAGATTCGTTAAATTTTCTCTTCTTTTCTTCAGAAGATTTAAGCAAATTATCAATTGCAACATCTAAATTACTTATTTCAATAATGTTATTTTTCATCAAATTATAAAAAAAATTATTCAGTAACTTCCAAACCCATAGAAGTAGCAGAACCTATAACCATTTGCATACAAGCTTCAATATTATAAGCATTAGTATCAACCATTTTTTTCTCCGCTATCTCTTTTACTTGTTGCATATTTATTTTACCAGCATTTTCCTTACCTGGAGCGCTAGAGCCTTTTTTTAGCTTAATAGCGTCTTTTATCAGATAAGACATTGGAGGTAATTTATAAGTATAAGAAAAACTTCTATCCTTATAAGCTGCAATAGTTACAGTCACTGGCGTACCGACAGGAAAGTCGATTTTTTCAGCATTAAATTTCTTACAAAATTCAGCTATATTAAGGCCTTTTTGACCAAGAGCAGGACCAATAGGAGGGGCTGGATTAGCCTTACCGATCGGAACTTGTAACTTTATAAAACCTGTTATTTCTTTTTCACTCATATTATTTCACTTAAAACCTGATAAAACTAAGGCAATATAATTAATTTTGCAATAGTTTAATTTATTTTTTTACTTGATCGTAATTTAATTCAACAGAAGTAGATCTACCAAAAATAGAAATTGATATTTTGATACTTTGCTTT
Source organism: Rickettsiales bacterium (assembly GCA_028040005.1). Lineage (GTDB taxonomy): Bacteria > Pseudomonadota > Alphaproteobacteria > Rickettsiales > UBA1997 > CAJQHK01. The sequence goes on along the minus strand of JAOFKK010000015.1, from coordinate 3,140 downwards.
TCATCGTCAAAAACTTCAACAACTCCAGAGAAAGAATCAAAAGGACCATCAATTACATTAACTACTTCACCAATTTCAAATATTTTATCTTGATCAATAATTCCTGATTTTTCATTATTAATCATAGCAAATATGTCATCCATTTTTGCCTTAGAAACAGCGGTAGGATTAACACCACCTAAAAAAGAAGAAACCTTAGGAATAGAAAGTATGTTACTTTTTGTATCAAGATTTAAATCAAACTTCAAAAAAACATAACCAGAAAATAACCTTTCCTGTTCTTCAACTTTTTTACCCTTTTTAACCTTTGATATTTTTCTAGTAGGAACTAGAACCTCATCAATAAAGATCTTACCCTGATCAGATAAAGATTCAATTAATTTTGATATCTTATTTTCTTGACCAGATACTACTTTTAATATGTACCAATTATTTTCCATAAATACTATCTAATAATTAAAAACCAAATATTAATTTGATGATTCTAGAAATAATAAAATCTGCAAAGAATATAACAATAGCAGTAATCATTATTGCTATTAATATAGCAATCACAGCCGATTGCGTCTCTTTTTTAGAGGGCGTAGTAACTGTTTTTATTTCTTTGAAAGCTTCTCTAATAAATGAAATCATCATATTTAAAATGGCAGGAGCGAGAGGAATCGAACCCCCAACCAACGGTTTTGGAGACCGCTACTCTACCAGTTGAGCTACGCTCCTAAATTAATATAAAATTACTTAATAACTTTTGATACAACACCTGCACCTACTGTTCTACCACCTTCTCTGATAGCAAAACGAAGACCCTCTTCCATAGCGATAGGAGCAATCAATTCAACATTTATTTTAATATTGTCACCAGGCATAACCATTTCAGTACCTTCAGGTAAAGTAACAGAGCCAGTAACATCAGTAGTTCTAAAATAGAATTGAGGTCTGTAATTCTTAAAGAATGGAGTATGTCTACCACCCTCTTCTTTAGTTAAAACATAAACTTCAGCTTCAAAAGAAGTGTGAGGAGTAATAGATCCAGGTTTACATAAAACTTGACCACGCTCAACTTCTTCACGCTTAGTACCACGAAGAAGAACACCGGCATTATCACCAGCCATACCTTCATCTAATAATTTTCTAAACATCTCAATACCAGTACAGGTAGTTTTTTGAGTTTCTTTAATACCAACAATTTCAATTTCTTCACCAACTTTGATAATACCTCTTTCTATACGACCAGTTACAACAGTACCACGACCAGATATAGAGAAAACATCCTCAACAGGCATTAAGAAATCTTGATCAATAGGTCTTTTAGGCTCAGGAATATAATCATCAACAGCATCCATTAAAGATTTGATAGATTCAGAACCAATTGCAGAATCATCACCTTCTAGAGATTTTAAAGCAGAACCTTTAATAACAGGAATATTGTCGCCATCAAAATCATAAGATGATAATAATTCACGAACTTCCATTTCAACTAATTCTAATAATTCTTCATCTTCAACTTGATCAACCTTATTTAAGAATACAACTAATGAAGGAACACCAACCTGCTTAGCAAGTAAGATATGTTCACGAGTTTGAGGCATAGGTCCATCACTAGCAGAAACAACTAATATAGCACCATCCATTTGAGCAGCACCAGTAATCATATTTTTAACATAATCGGCGTGACCAGGACAATCAACATGAGCATAGTGACGCTTAGCAGTCTCATATTCAACATGAGCAGTATTAATAGTAATACCACGCTCACGCTCTTCAGGAGCACCATCAATAGAATCATAACTCATCTTCTCAGCCATACCAGCCTTAGATAAATGATCAGTAATTGCAGCCGTTAAAGTAGTTTTACCATGATCAACGTGACCAATAGTACCAATATTTACATGAGGCTTATCTCTATTAAAAGTTTCTTTATTCATTGTTAGATATTAATTAATATTAATTATACTGCGAGCTCTTTTCTTCCTTTTGCTCTTCTTTTGTTAATTATAGCTCTACCAGCCTTAGTTGCCATTCTAGCTCTAAAACCGTGAGTTCTTTTACGCTTAATTTTACTTGGTTGATATGTTCTTTTCATTTTATCTTAACGTTTTCTAAATGTTGAAGCTTTTCTTGCTTTTTTCAAGCCATATTTCTTTCTTTCAACCTTTCTAGAATCTCTGGTTAAAAGACCGTTGATCTTTAAAATTTGACGATTAGCTTCAATATCAAAATCATTTAAAGCTTTAGCAATAGCCAAAGATACAGCGCCAGATTGACCAGTTTTACCACCACCTTGTACATAAATTACAAGATCAAATTTATCTTGATTCTTAGTAATTAATAAAGGTTTTAAAGCAATGTCAACCAATTCTTGCCTTGTAAAATATGGTAAAATATCCATGTTATTAACTGTAATTTTACCCTTACCTTTAGATAAAAAAACTTTTGCAATAGCTTCCTTTCTCTTGCCAACGGTATGAATTCTACCTATTGAGTCTTTAATTACTTTTCTTAAGGATTTAGACTCTTCCTTATTGGTAACTTCTATTATATCTTGAGTTATTTCAACCATTATTAATTAGAATTTTTTTTGTTTAAAGATTTAACATCCAAAATTTCAGGCTGTTGAGCTTGATGCGGATGAGAATCACCTTTGTAAATAAATAATTTTTTCATTCTTTGGCGACCAAGTGGATTACGACTTATCATTCTTTCAATAGAATTACGAAGTAATCTTTCTGGATTATCGCCTCTTAAGGTATCCTTAGCAGTTCTAGATTTAATACCACCTGGATAACCAGTATGCCAATAGTGATTTTTTTGAACTAGCTTTTTACCTGTTAAAGCAATCTTATCAGCATTATAAATTACTACATAATCACCACAATCAATATGAGGAGTATAAATAACTTTACCTTTACCAATTAAAATTTTAGCCACAACAGCAGATAGCCTGCCTAAAATAAGGTCCGATGCATCAATAGCAAACCATTTTCTCTCAATCTCTGACGGCTTAACCGAATATGTACTCATCTTTGCAAATAAATTATTAAAAAGAGTTAGATCATATAATTGTCATTTTTTTTGTCAATGACAAATATCGATAAAAAATAATAAAAAAATCTCAAAGGAAATTTTAAATTCAGGACAAT